>NZ_CACZDK010000010.1 GCF_902779965.1 Fibrobacter succinogenes
CCAGTTTCCTTATCGACTTCGTACTGCACGAAGTTGTAGAGCATACCGGAGAAGTTCACCGGATGGCCGTGAGAAAGGTGTCCACCGTGGTCGAGCTTGAGGCCGAGGACCTTGTCACCCGGTTTGAGAACGGCGAAGTAAACAGCAGCGTTAGCCGGAGAACCGGAAAGCGGCTGGATGTTCACGTGGTCGCAACCAAAGAGCTTCTTGCAACGATCGATAGCGAGAGCTTCCATTTCGTCGATAACTTCGTTACCACCGTAGTAACGCTTGCCAACGTAACCTTCGCTGTACTTGTTGGTGAGGACGGAACCCATGGCTTCCATCACTGCCTTGGAAGTGTAGTTTTCAGAAGCGATAAGTTCGATGCCGTATTCCTGGCGTTCGGCTTCCTTCTGAATAATGTTATAGATTTCCGGATCGGTCTGTTGCAATGTAGATTTAAGCATTATAGCTCCTTTAAAGTTCGCGCCACAAATATAGTAAAATTTTGTATATTACCCCAAAAAGGATAGACCATGTACCCAAATAAAGTTCGCCGTGATATTGCCATTCTCGTTCCGCCCGATGTTAAAAGTGTTCTAGAAATCGGAGCCGGATCCGGCAGAAACTGCGTTCTTTACCCGAAAGACGCCTACAAGGTCGCCATCGAGCCCGAAAACCGCGAAGATATGCAGACCGCGGACAAGGTTCCGGGCGGGTTCAACGAATACCACCACGTCTTTTACGAGCAGTACACCGAAGACCGCAAGTTCGACCTCATCGTCATTTGCGATGTTCTGGAACATGTAAACGACCCGGTAGACATGATCAACTTCTGTAAGAAGCATCTGAATCCGGAAGGCCACATCCTGATTTCACTCCCGAACTTTTTGAGCATCGAGACGATTTTCCAGATTCTCGTGTTTCGCGACTTCCGCTATGTGCGCGTGGACCAGGGCGAACGCTGCTACGGCGTTTTGGACATCAACCACAAGACGTTCTGGACCAAAAAGAGCTTCCGCCGTTTCGCGAAAGAAAACGGTCTCGAAATCGAGCAAACTATTGGCATTAGGAAGCAGCTCAAGTTCATGCCGAGGCTCCTCGCCCACAGCAACTTCTTGCCGCTGCAATACGGCTTTTTAATCAAGGTCAAGGACTTCAAGCCCAACGAACGCCACTGGGGAATGTAGGTTAGTAGACAGTAAGAAGTTGGATGTAGGGACGCCATAGCGAGCGTCCCTTTTTTATCGAGGACCGGCTTCTTTTTTCACTCGGGCGGCAAGATCAGCATCTGCCTTTTCGACCACAGCCTTGTAATCCGGTTTAAAGCCAAGAGCATCACCCGAAAGATTTTCACCAGCGCGACCAAACATGTTGTCTTGCATATAGACATAGCCCTGCGTCGTCACATCAGGCATTACATCGTCGTTGAAAACTCGATAAACCAAAACCGGAGTTTCGTTATTGAAAACGTTACTCTCTATATAGCACAACGCGGAATCCGAGCATTCAAAACCCGCATATTTCACATCATCGAAGAAATTATCGTATGCATGCATTTTTCCATAACGAGCTACAACGCCTCGCGAATCCAGATTCGTAAAGTAATTATGATGGAGCGTAAACGTCTGTAGCGAATCCACATAGATCTCCGGTTCAAGCCCAAACAAAATACCGGACTGAGCGTTTTCAAAGCGGCTCCACGAGACCGTAACCGCAAGCGAGCTGCGCTTGATATCCAATTCAACTAGCGGATATTCCTCGAACAAGCAATGGTCAATCCAAATATGATGCGACATGTAATGAATCGAGAGCGCACGGCGGCTCGTCGTATCTTGAGCCGTAATGGTAGGCGCCGTAAAGGTCAAGTTTTCAAAGATAAGGTTCGATGATTCATCCGTCAAAATGCCCATGCCCGCAATGCGAACATCGCGATCACGACCATCAATCGTCTTGTTCGATTTTACACGCAACGGAGTCCGTAATTTATACGTACCATCATTCTCGAACAAAATCCAAACGGAGCCTTCCTTTTCAGCACATTCACGGAGCGATCCCGGCGCAGCCTTCACCGAATCTTTGAACATGACATAATCTTCCGTCGTTGTCACCACACATATTTCGCCTTTGGCTTCCCTAATTTTTCCAGAGCTATCCGTAGCACCGGCAGCACCTAAAGTTCCCTCGGCATACCCTTCAAGCTGCTTGAGCAATGCATCATGAGCACTCCATTCGCTTTCGGGATTATTATTTGCGGTCGACTGTTTAGACTTGGAAAACTTGATAGTCGAAGAAGTATCAGAAGCATCTACAAACAAAGTATCACCCGTATCGGTTTGGACCATAACCGAATAAACTTCTTGCGGTTCACCTATTTGAACATCGAAACTTCCCTGCGGCAAAGAATCGATTACAAAATGTCCAGCACTATCAGGAACTACATAACGATCAAGACCAGCAACGCGAACAACAGGCGCTGATTCACCAAACACCATAAAACCCTCAATGGACGAAAGTTCACCAAGTTTTATGGTATCCACTTTAGAATCAGAAATTTCATCAAAAGCAACGGAATGTACTGCGCCCGAAGCCTTAGAATTATTCACATTACGCACTTCAATGGTGTAGCGACCATTGCGCACTTCGAACGAAACACGCCCATCCTCATTGGTTTCATTCCAAGCATTTTCCGCAGGGCCGCTAGAAAGATAATCATTCGGCAAAATTCGAACACGCGCTGCCGACGCAGGCGATCCATCTGCCGTCTGGACAAACAAAGCAATTGTAGATTCCGCTTCGGTGCCACCAGCAACTTTTTCATTGCCGCAAGCCACAAAAAGCAACGAGCACATACTCGTAATAAGTAAAATTCGGGAATGTGCAACAGAGAACCAATTATTAATCATGTTCACACTCCTTTTCTTCGACAACGGTATTCGACATTTCTTGAAGAACTTCCCTGCCATCACAATCGCAATCGCACGGTGAAACATTCTGCATTTCGGCACCGAGAATGCGGCGCTTACGCCCACGTCTCTGCGGTGGTGGATAAGGGTCCGAAAGCGGGAACAATTGCATTCCCAACTGGAACACGCGATTTGGTTTTTGGCATGCCCCCACTTTCGCTAAAACTTCTCGACGGAAACGGCGAACCATTTCAACAAGTTCTTTATACGTATCCTCATTGCAACCAAACGCCAGCGTCGAAAGATTACGTTCACTGCGATCAAAGCGATCCATTGCAGTCTGTGCCACATCCAAATTCTGCTGGATATAAGCATTTACCGCAGTATTGTACGATTCAAAGCCACTCGAAATAAGCCCCTGCGTTTGCTCATAAAAACCGGTCATTTCGTTTTTCTTAATCATCGAAAGGCGTTTCAAAAGCGCAATCGAAGACTTTACCTGGCTTGCTGAAATCGGCGGACGCACCATGAGTCCAAGTGCGGCATCATCGCCCACATACGGGTAAAAAGTCACCAATTCACGGACCACGGCATGGTACCAATGATCAAAATATTCAAATTGGTCACGCGCTAAATTTTCAACTTTGCATTCCTTGGACGCCACAAGCTTTTCCAAGAATTGGCGGCTTTCCGAATGCGTTTTTGCCTGATTGAAAGAAACCATATTGGCAAAATATATTTTTTCGCATTCGTCACCGCAAAAGATGTTCGCAAAAACTTCGACCATTCTATCGGTCAAATTGCGCTTGCCCTGCAATATTTTATTGAACATCGAAGAATCAAATCCCGCTTTTTCAGCAATATAACGATGGCTAAAACGCCAATCGCTTGCATGGCGCTCCTCGTAAGCGTCTTTCAAAAATTCGCGATAATTCAGATATTCAAAAATATTAATCATTGTTTAGCAGGCCGTTAATGGTAAACAGTAATCAGTTTCTAGATAATGTAAATATACATTATTGTCCACAGTTCCACAAATTGAATGTCCACGTTATGTTGTAAAAAACATGAGTTTCGCCCCTCCATCGAAACATGTTTAATGAAAAATTTGTTTTTTCAGTTTTTAATAGCGGAAATAATAACCCTTGGGCAACTTTTTCAGGTCTTCGCGGTCGTTCGCATTTAGCACTTTTCGGCCAAGAGCATTGACCGTAAAGCCATTCTTGCGCGGCGCTGTCGCATGCTTTTTCGAAGCTATTGAAACAGGGCCTGTTTTTTGACGAACCGCTTTGCAACCAGTACGATACACATCCTTCATGTCAAAGGCAATCATGTCCACATTCGGGCCACCATCAGATGTTGCCGATTGCAAAATCACCTTGAAGTCAAGCGCATCAACCCACACTTCATCAATATAGACCGTATCCCATTTATCCCAACTCCCAGTCGGCGGGAATGCGACATCGTAAACGCCGTTGTCAATCGTGATTTTCATATCACGATTCGCGGTGCCGGCAAATGCATAGCGAATCATCACACGAGCGTGTTCTGCAGACTGGTCAGACGTCACCATGTAGGTCGCCTTGCTGTACGCAGAATTGTCGAGATTGAAAAATCCCTTTCCAGTATAGCCTTCATGATTTGCTTCCGAGAAACCATCAGCAATTTCGGGTTCGTACGTTTCAATCACAGAAGGCCAAGCATCCGTCCCCGCGTCAAGCGAGCAAAGGTCTTCTTCGAGATCTTTGATGGTCACTTCACTGCCAGAACTGCTAGAGCTACCGGGACCTTCTTCGTAAGCATCTTCAGAACCATGCGTAATCGGCGTGCAAGCAGCACCGCCCTTGAACATGGCCGTATAGGTAATATCACGAGCTTTCGTCTTGAACCCGTAATAAATCATCTTGTTGGAAATTTCTTTGCAATCGTCATCGACCCACTTTTCAAACGTCTGGCCATTCGGCGTTACGCGAAGCGTCATCGGCGAACCCGCCGGGAAATACTGCGTCTGCGTGATGAGGCCGTTGTAATTCGAGAGGTTCGTCTTGACCTTGATGGTATAGCGTTTCTTGATGCTTGCAACAAGCGTCGTGAGAGCCGTCTTAGCTTCTGCAGAAAGGTTCGTGTTGGACTTGAGATTTTCTTCGAGTTCTTCGCAAATCATCTGTGCATGGCCCATCGATCCCATTTCCTGGAAATGCGTCGTACCATCGTTTACGCCATCGGGGAAATTCGGATATTCGCCCTTTTCCAACTTCTTATAAAGGTAACGGGTTACATAATCGCCCATACCTTTGTACGTATTGTTATACGTGTTGTACGACTTCATGTTCAAATCGACAAACGGAATCTTGTTATTCTTCGCTACAGTCTGCATCATGCCGCGAGCATCGTAGTTGTTGCTACCCGTCGAGAACACGTTGCGGCTTCCGTTCAAGTTCATTGGCGAAACGAGAACGACATTTGCGCCTTTCGCCTTGCCGGCATCTACATACTGCTGGATGAATCCAGAAAACTTTGACGGTTCCACATAGCGGGCGGCCTTTGAATAGTCGCGGTCGTTATGGCCAAACTGCACGAATAAATAATCGCCCTTCTGGAGCTTGCCTTTGACCTCATCTAAACGGCCTTCTTCGATAAACGTTCTGGAACTACGGCCACCAATTGCATAATTCAAGACCTTCACACGGGAGGCATCGAAGAAATATCCAAGCACCTGGCCCCAGCCCGTTTGCGGATAAACGTTATCCTTGTAGGTTTGGACAGTCGAATCGCCAACGACATAAATCGAAAAACTGGTGGAATCACTCACGGCAACACCCGTGAACACCGCAGCAGCAATAAGAAATTTCAATACAGATTTCATAGTAGTTAAGATTTGGGCGGCTACGCCGCAGTTGGCAGAACTTAGTTGGCCCTTCGACAAGCTCAGGGACCCAACAAGGTTGGTGAGCCTGCCGAACCAAAGCTCTAAGTTCTAAATTCTATTTCACCTTCGCCCATGTCGTGGCGTAATTCGTTTTACCTTGGCGGACCATCACTCGATAAAGCCCGTTTGCACGCACGATAGAGGATAAATCAACATCGCCGGCCTGCACCGTTTTACGCACCACTATGCGACCGCTCATATCGAATACACTTACTTCGGCACGCTCCGTCAGCGAAAGCAAATCACCGCGAAGTTTTACGCCGGCATCAGCTTTGACACCCTGCAATTTCGTTGTATGGCAATCTACACCCACGCGGCAAACGCCCTCCAAGCTAAAGCCAAATGCATCAAGGTTCGGAGCACCATCAGACGTGAGCGACATGAACTTGAGTTTTGCTTCGCCCTGCGGGACATCCAAAACAACATAAGCCGTATCCCACTTGTCCCAGCCACCTGTCGGTGGAGCATTCAAATAATAGTCATGGTCGAGATAAGCGTTGAACATGCGATCTGTGGAGCCACCATTTGCGTAGCGAACCGCAAGAGTCACGTAACCTGCACCAGGGAACTTCATATTGTAAGTAGCAAATGAAGAGTTTGTGTTATCCAGATTGTAGTAGCCCTCGCCAGTAAAACCGGGCCATTCTTCTTGCGTCCAACCGATTCCAGCGTCATCCGGCTTGGCGGCATCAAAATATTTCTTGATATCCTTATCGATCTTGAGTGTCGTATCCTTCGGGCCATCAATCGGCGTAAACGGTTCGAACGTCACGTCGTCGAGGCTCTTCGGGGTCGTGGTCGGGAATGCGGTCAGCGCCTTGCCATCGCCTTCGTACTTCTGGGCAGTACCGCCCTCATAAACAGCAGTGTACTGCGTTGCGGCATCACCCATGACAAATGTATGGATGTACGGAGACTTCACATTGGAACGGCTCGGAGCACCAACCTTGTTGCCCTTGCCATCATACCAGCCGAGGAACTTCTTGCCGCTCTTCGGGATAGTCTTGAGCATCACGGTCATCCCCTTCGGGTAATAAGCGCTGATAGAAGTCGCTTCGGCAGCGCCTTCCGGGCTCACCTTGACACTCACCTGGTACATGGGCGCCATGTAGTCGCCAAGCTTTTTCACAATCGGGTCCTTGTGAGCACGCATCTGTTCCGTGATAATACGGCCAAAAGCATTCGCACCGTTCATCTGCAAATGCACGGCGTCTGTCTGGTCGCTTCCCAAGTTGCTGTATTCAGACTTGCTTGCATAATTGAAGACATACTGTTCCGCATAGCGTTCTCCAACAGAAATCATATAGTTCGCCACCATTTCGCTCATGTCGATAAACGGCACGTTGAGTTCTTCGGAGAGCTTTTGGTTCAGCGCCGGGTAGCCACGATAGCTGTTATGAATCTGCGTCGGAGAATCATAATACTTACGACGAATCGGGCTCATGATAATCGGGTAAGCGCCTTTCGCCCTCACATCGCTCACCATCTTTTTCATGTTGGATGCGAAAAAATCTTCTGTACTGTAGTTCACGTCATTAATGCCGAACTGGATAACAACATAATCGCCAGCTTGAAGTTTATCCGCAATGCAGTTGCCGTTGGAACAGCCCTTCTTGAAGAACATGTCGTAGTAGCCGACAGCAGTGCCACCTTTCTTGTCCTTGCCTCCGCCACCAAGCGACATGCCTCCCTGGCCACGATTCACCACCACAGCCTTGTTCACATCGAACCAGTAATGAAAATCCTGGCCCTGTCCCTGCTTGGGGTAATAACCTTCGGCCCAATCTTGCATGGTGGAGTCACCACACATATAAATAGTGACCTTAGCCATTGCAATCGGTGCGGCCAACATAGAAGCCGTAACAACTCCTTGCCAAACTTTGCTAAACATTCCCATTTTCAAGCCCCTTACTTCAAAGCGTTATGTATGGACTTCAAGATTACACGGCCATTCAGCTTCACGACCATCATGTAGGCACCACGCGGGAGCATTTCACGATCAAACATGACCTTAGACGTTCCGGCAGTTACGTTGCGGGAAATTCCGCTAACAAGCTTACCCGTCATATCGTAAGCGTAAATTTCTGCAAGCCCGGCTTCACGAGTCTTGAGAATTCCCGTCACCGGATTATAGACATTCGGCATAAATGTCTGCGGGGCAATCGATACAGGCTTATCGATAACCTGAGTTCCGTCGTAAAGTTCTACGCCATCGATGCCAAATGTGAACATATCGACATTCGGGCCACCATCGCTCGTCATCGATGTAAGCTTGAGCGTATTCACGCCAGCCTTCAACTTCACATCAATTTTCGCTTCTTTATACGTTGTCCAACCTGTAGCCGGGAAACTCACCGTACCTGCCGACTTGCCATTCACGCTAACAGCCATGCCACGATCAGCATTTCCGCCATTAGCATAACGGATTGTAAGCGTTGTCTTCGCTTCGGTCTTCGAGAAGATTTCCCAAACGCCATAGCTAGAAAGATTGTTATCAAAATTGAAGTAACCGTTCTTGAGGAATCCCTCGTTCTCGGTTTGCGTCCAGCCAACACCATCCTTCGGCGTAGATGCATCGAGCAAGGACAAACCATTGTTCACCACCGGAGTTGTGTCGGCAGGTGCAGGGTCTTCGCCCACCACATAAATATCCGGCTGCTTGAGAGATTTCGCCATATCGGGCAAGAAGTATCCCGGATGCGGTGGCTGGTTGTAAGCTGTATTTTCGGAAGCGACTGCCGTGCGGTAGGTGGCATCGTGCATCAGCGTATAAAGGCGATACGGAGATGTCACCGGAGTAGAGACAATGTATATCGTGGTCGGATCCTTTTCGCTACGCACCACCAGTTCTTCGCGCCAGTCGCCGAAGAGATCGGCCACGAGGCTCGGGGTATTCTTGGAGCCGTTGCAGCCCGTCACGCCAAGCGCGGCAGGGCCATCAAAGTAAACTTCAGCCTTGATATCCTTAGAATTGAACTTGGTCACGTAGGCTCCATCCAAGAGTTCATCCTGCAGGTCACCGTCAAAATAAATGCGGAAGTTCTGCGAAACAGCCGGAGAACCGATTCTTTCGTGCTTTACGGTAAACATTCCACCGCCCTTCGCAGACCACATTTCGTAACCGCGATGGGTAGAATCTACGTCAGCAGCCATGCCGCGTCCGTTATCTACGCCAGGGTTCGGCTGTGGCGTCCCCCAGATAATCGTACCGTCGTTTGCACGGAGTTCATCGGTATATTTGGCATCCTTGTGTTCGTGCACGTCCCAGGATTCAAGACCCGGACGGTCCGGATCCATATCGGCAATATGGTGGGCATCGCCATGACCAAGGCCAGTGCGGTAACGCAGGGTGCCATCGTGATTCAAGGCTGCAGCACCGAAAAACACTTCATCATAACCGTCTCCATCGAGGTCAGCCGCCTGAAGACTGTGGTTACCCTGTTCGTAAAGACCCTTGCCTGGATCTTCGGACTTGTGAAGCCAGCGCAACTTCAAATCCTTGCCGTCAAAATCGTACGCAGCCACGTAAGCCGAGCTGTAGTAGCCACGGACGAAAATAGCACTCGGATGTACGCCATCCAGATAACCCGTCGCCGCCAAGTAGCGTTCGCAGCGGTTGCCGTAGTTGTCCCCCCACTTGCCTTTAGCCTGCGGAGAAGAATGGCTCAAGATATTTCGGCTGGGTGTATATTCGATTGTCGTAATAGCAGCACCATCAGTGCCACGGAACACCGTTAGATATTCAGGCCCCTTGAGGATAATTCCGTTACCATCGCGATAATCCGCAGACTTGTCACCAATCACCTTGCCTGTTCCGTCAATCGTTCCGTCGGCGGTTTTCACAATCATTTCGGCCTTGCCGTCGCCATCGTAGTCAAATACCTGGAACTGCGTGTAGTGCGCACCGGCGCGAATATTCTTGCCGAGGTCAATGCGCCACAAGCGCTTGCCATCGAGCTTATAAGCATCAATGAACACAGTGCCCGTGTAACCCGTTTGCGAGTTATCGTGAGCATTGCTCGGATCCCACTTCAAAATCAATTCATATTCGCCGTCACCATCGAGGTCGGCTGTGCTCATATCGTTCGGAGTGTAAGTGCACTTTTCGCCATCCGGCATTGTCTGCGCAGCCGGAACTTCTAGTTTAATCGTCTTATACGGGAACGATTTTCCGCTGTTCGAAACCGTCTTGTCCAAGACGAGCGACTGAGCGACCTTAGCCTGTTCCTTGCCATCAACAACAGCAGCAATCGTGTACTTGGAAGTTGATTTTCCATCTTTATCGAGGAAGTTCGTGCCACCCGTCTTTCCAATAGAGGCAATTTTCGTACCATCGCGATAAAGATTAAATTCCGTAGCCGGGCCATCCGTACCGAGCAAGCGCCAGCTCACAAGCATGCCATTGCCCACATTTGACGCGACAAGTCCACGAGTCAAGTTTTCCATCTGACGCGGCGCAGCAAATACAGGAACAGCCAGCCCTGCAGCAAGCAAAGAACTGGCAAAAAACGTCCTAAAATTTCGATTACATCCCATAGCAACTTTCCTAATTATAGGTTCATATTACTCTTAATATAATCTAATATCTATAAAAAAGTCCACATTGTTTGTTATATTAATGTTTCAGTATTAACTGTTCTAAACAGCCATGTCCACAGTCTTCATAAAAAAATTGTCTACAGTTTAAAAGCCGTTTTTCACGCGACTTTATGACCAAAAATGACGATTATTAGACAGAAACAAACATACAAAAGACGTTTTTTGGGCAATTACAATCGCGTAAGTCATTCCTTTAACTATATTTGACGACGAGTATGCCGCATTGGTGGAAAAATTTTTCGTGGGAATGGTTGTTCGATAACATCGCAGCCCGTTCACCGACTTTTGTAAAGATTATGGTTGTCACAGGAAAGTCGTTCCTGTATTACCACGGCATGACCCGTGCCGCGTCCTTGACCTATACAACGCTTGTAGCAGTCGTCCCGCTCCTCATCATGCTCACCTCCATTACACTTGCGGTCGGGTTCGGTAATTTCATTTCGGACTACCTCCCCATCGTGATTGACATGCTCAATTTGGACTGGCCAACCGAGCAGATTATGGATATCGTTGAAAACGCGGAACACATTCCGATTCGTAAACTTGGCTTCATCGGTGCCGGCGGTCTTTTTGTAACGTTCATTCTTGCCTTTGGAAGCCTCGAAACCAATTTTAACGTGGTCTGGGAAAACAAGACTTCGAGAACTTTGGTGCGCCAAATTAAAGTCTACACACCGTTTTTGCTCATCGGCGCGATTGTCGTCGGCATGTTCGCCGGGTTCGTAAACCACGTGCAAAACGTGCTCTCGGTTATTATTGTCGACGGGTTCCATTTTTCGCCAGAAGTCATCAAAGCGCTTATTACCGCATTCTGGTATTCGGCATTCCATATCGCCGTTCTGCTTGTAATTTTCATTATGCTTTACTTGTTGCCGGCACGCCCCGCAGGCCACAAGCCTTACACCCGCAAAAAACTGTTCTTGGCATCGATGCTCTCGACCATGATTTCTTGGCTCGCCATCAACATTTACGTGAAGATTTTGATGCTCATCCAAACGGCAATGGTCACGCGTATGTCCATTTTCTACGGATCGCTAGCTTTTATTCCACTATTCCTCTTCTTGCTTTTTGGCGTTTGGTCCATCATTTTGTGCGGCAACAGTCTCGTGTGGACGATTTGCCACTGGCCAGCAGTCAGCACAAAGAGCTGGAGATGGGAAGGTCAACCGGAGGATCTATAATGAAAGCAAAACTTTTGACATCTCTCCTTATGGCACTCACTCTTGCCGTAAGTTCCCATGCAGAACTCCAAGGTTCCAAGGATTACGAACCAAGTAAAGTGGCAACCTCTGATTGGAGCGCGCTCCTTGGCGTCAGCGGCGGCAATTCCCTGATTGCTCGCGACGGCACCATTTTCATGAACCTCCGCGTCGGTGTCGTGTTGAACCCGCACATTAGCCTGGGCGCATACTTTTCCACCATCCTCAGCGACGTGAAAAACCCGAAGGTCCGCCACCCGCAAATGCTCGACTACCATTCTTACGGCATTTTCGCTGAACCGGTCGTTTTCCGCAGCGGACTTTTCTCTATTTCGCTCCCGGTGAGCATCGGTGGCGGCAGCGTGAACTTTTTGAACAAGGGCGACGAAGACGGTTTCAAGTCTGATGACGCATTCTTTATCTCGGACTTTTCGGCACAGTTCAACTTCCGCGTCACAAAACTCCTTGAAGTTTCTGTTGGCGGCGGCTACAGGCTGTTTGCAGGCATCGAAGAAAACAACCTCAAGAACAAGGATTTCCGCACGCCGTTCGGCGAACTGAGATTCACGTTTAAGGAATAAGCGCGAGGCGCAGTAGGAAGTAGACAGTAGACGGTAGGAAGATAGTCTCAGTCATCCTCAGTGAAGTGCGAAGCACGAAATCGAAGGATCTAATATAATTAGAAACGCCCGGCAGAAGTGAACTGCACGGGCTGTTTTTTTTTTGAAAATTATGGATCCCGTCGCTACGCCCAGGATGACTGTAGGCAAAGGATGCTTAGCAAATGGTTGATTGCAAAATCGTTTATTTTGCCAACAGCTGTTTGCAAAATTTTGAGTATTTCCGTTTTTCGAGATTTCCGTTTGTAGATTTAGTACACAAAAAAACAAAATGTCATGAAAAACACGAATCATTGACATCGGATTTTTTAAAACTTATTTTTAGAGGCAAAGGCTCATGAATGGCATACAAGGCAGAACAAATAGCTCAATTGCTTTTATCAAAAGCTGCAGAAGGAAATCAGGAATTGATGTCCAATCTCAAGCTGCAGAAAATGCTTTATTACGAACAGGGCTTCCATTTGGCGGCATTTGACACCCCTTTATTTGACGAAAATATCGAAGCATGGATGTTTGGCCCCGTAGTTCCCGAAGTCTATGAAAAATATGCAAAATACGATGCAAAAGGAATAGAACCCCCTGCCCAAATTGACATCAAGCTAAGCGAAGAAGAAACAACATTGTTCAACAATGTCTTTGATGTTTACAACCAGTATTCTGCTGTAAAATTAGTGGAAATGACTCACAGCGAGCCGCCATGGAATTCAGTTTCTCCTGGCAAAGGAAATATTATCAGCCAAGAATCAATGAAAAGATTCTTTTTAACAAGACTCGCCTAAACAACATCAATGACACATAAATTCAAAATCATCCCGCCAATACAAGGAGTCGCAAGCGTTTCTAGAACAGCTGTATCTAGCAACAACGTTCTTTTTTCTTTCAAATATTTGGTTGAAGAATCATACAACAGATGCTGTAACTCAAAATTTTTTACAGATTTATTAGGACGATTCAAAAAATATTCAACATTAGGCTGGCAAGAAATCTGTGCTTCTGGGCGACATCAATGGGGCATGGAAAAAATGCCTGTTGAGCAGATTAAACACACCGCAAAAGTTGAATGTTTAACACCTGACGTAAAAGATTTGCATATTCTCCGTTCAAGCGGGGACAATCGCGTTTTAGTAGGATTACAAGAACAACAAGTATTCCACATTTTCTTTATAGAAGCAAACTTCGGCGATATTAGCAATCATTGATAAAAGCATCTCCTTTCTTAATAATTATCTTTTAAGCAATGCTTGATTACATTTCGATTCGCGGTTGCAGACTCCATAATTTAAAGAATGTCAACGCTCAGTTTCCACTGGGGAAAATTACGGTTGTGTGCGGACCGTCAGGTTGCGGAAAATCGACGCTCGTGATGGACACGCTCCACGGTGAAAGCAAGCGGCGTTACCTCGAAACGCTCTCGCCCTTTGCGGCAGATTTGCTCGGAGGCAAGCGAAACATTCCGCTTGACAGCGCCGAAGGACTCCCGGCAAGTTTAGCGATTGCCGCCACGCGAGGAGAGGCACCTGCGAAAGCAACTGCACTTTCGATAGCCGAATGCGACAACGCCTTGCGTACATTGTTTGCAGCGTTCGCAAAGCCCGCCTGCCCGATTTGCGGAGCTCCGATGGTAAGCCAGAGCCGCGAAGAGATTATTCGCGAAATTGCGGGAATGTCCGTTGGGACAAAGCTACAGTTCTTGGCGAGAATCGAGACGGGGAATGACAAGGAGAATGCGCAGGGCAAAAGTCGCACGACTTTGGATAAGTTGTCCGCAGTGTTTTTGGCACAAGGTTTTACGCGTGCGATAGCCGATGGCACCATGTATTCGCTTGCAGACTTGCTCCCCGGCGAAAAAGTCTTGACTCCCAAAGAATTTTTCATCATCGTTGATAGAATCATCGTCCGCGAAAACACGCGCACACGAATCGCAGAAGCTGTTGACGGCACGCTAAAACTTACGCATTCCGCAATCACGCTTGACATTGCTGGCGAACGCAAGTTCTACAGCACAAAGCCGTGCTGCCCAAACGCAGGCGATGAACAGCACCAATCGCAAATATCCAGCGAAACCGTCGCCAACCTAGATGCCCGCGCATTTTCGCCTTACAACCGCACCAGTATTTGCGAATACTGCGAAGGCACCGGAATCGTTCAGGAAGCGACAACAAAAGAGAACGCGAACCGTCAAAAGAACCGCGCCGACAACGATGTAAAAAGCGACGATGACGAAAACGCTGAATGCCCGCATTGCCACGGATTCCGCCTCAAGAAAACATATCTAAACGCCACCATTGACGACGTGAGTTACAAGCAAATTCTCACAACTGAATTTACGGAATTGCCGAAACTTTTGCACCAAATTTTCGACAACAAAATCGGGCAGAATTTAAAAGCGACATTCAATTCGCTCCTCGACCGCATCGAGGCAATTAACGATTTGGGCATTGGCTACCTCACGCCAGGGCGCGCGGGGCAAACGCTTTCGGGCGGCGAATTGCAAAGGCTCAAGCTCGCAAGCCTCAGCACCGGGCACTTGAACGGGCTTTTGATTGCGCTTGACGAACCTGCCAGCGGTCTCCACGCCAGCGATGTCGCCGCACTCTGGAAAGTGCTCGAGAAAATCCGCAAGCGCGGCAATACGCTCGTACTCATTGAGCACAATCCGCAAATCATCAAGCGAGCCGATTACATCATTGAAATGGGTCCTGGCGCAGGCGAAAAGGGCGGCGAGATTCTGTTCCAAGGCTCTCGCGACGAAGTGCTTGAAAATCCAGAATCACCCACGGGGAAATGGATTAAAGTAGTAGGAAGTCGGAAGTCGGAAGTCGGAAGAAATGCAAAATGTCATTGCGAGGAGCAAAGCGACACGGCAATCCACAAAGGCAAGGAAAACGCAGCAATTCTCGTTGAGAATTTTGCGAAGTTCGACATGGCGCCGGTGAACGCGGCCTTCCCCATCAACAAATTCAGCGTGATTACGGGCCAAAGCGGCAGCGGAAAATCGACACTCCTTTTCGAAAACATTGCCAAACGCGCCAAAGCCGAAGAATTCAAAAAACTAGGTATCGACGCCCTTTCCATTCTCACGACCGGAGATTTTCACGGAAGCAAACGCAGCACCGTCATGAGCGCCATCGGTCTCACCACGCTATTGCGCGACTTATTTGCGAATCTCCCCGAAAGCAAAGTGCGCGGCTACACGGCATCTAAATTCACGACGCACGCCCCCGGCGGTCGCTGCGAGAACTGCAAAGGCGAAGGAGTCATCTACGATCCGCTCGGCTACGAAGAATCCGAATGCCCCGTTTGTCTCGGTAAACGCTTCCGCGATGAAGTCTTGGAAATCCGTTTCAAGTCGCTTTCCATCGCCGACATTTTGGACATGGAAATCGGCAGTGCATACAAGCTATTCACAAACATGAAGCCATTCGCCGAAAAGCTCAAACCGCTTGTCGATACAGGCCTCGACTACCTCAAACTCGGACAAACGACAGCGCACCTCTCCGGTGGCGAACGCGCACGACTCCGCCTTTCCATTACGCTCGCACGCGCCAAAGCGCCAAACACATTGTTCCTCTTTGACGAACCCGCCCGCGGGCTGCATCAAAAAGACATCCAGCAATTGCTCGGCCTCATTCGCGGACTCTGCAATGCAGGCCACACAATCATCGCCATCGAACACGCGCAAGACTTTGTTGACGCAGCGGATTACGTTGTGGAATTGAAACGGAAATAAAAATATCTTTCTGTAATTCAAAAAATATATTTTAGATGTACCGCACAGGACGTTGCAAGGAGGATTTATGAACATTCGCAAATACTGGAAAAGGATTTTGTTTTCGGCCACAGCTCTATTTTGGGCTAGTTGCGGCGGAGACAGCGAAAATTCACCATTCATTCCATACAACAACGGAAACGAAACTCCATCCAGCAGCTCCGCCGAGAATACAACAAGCAGTTCTGTAAACAACCTTGCAAGCAGTGCAGAAATTCAGGAAAGCAGCTCAAGCGAAACACCATTGAGCAGTTCCCAAACTCTTTCCAGTAGTTCTATCGCGCAATCTTCCAGCAGTTTCAACGTAACACCTACACACAAACTCGCAAGCGACACAACGGTAAAGTGTTATGGAGAACAAATGGGATACCACAAACCCGATTGTTTTTTACCTGGGAACAACTCTTATAAAAAAAAATCGACCATCGTATCCGATCTTAAAGACCTCTTGGAAAACAACAAGACAAGAACCCTAGAAGAACTCAACGCCCTTGAAGATTCATTAGAAGCAATACATGAATTTGAAGATGCTCCCGTTTACGGCGTTTCTTATTGCGTCAGATACACATGGTTGATCCCCTACCATTGCTCAGATGGAAACCAATACTCCGTACACATACCCGATGACAATCCTACAATTGTGGAACACAATACTCTCCCTGCAGACGAATACATGCAAGAAGACAACACCATATATTCATGGAAAGAATACAAAGAAAAATTTCTCAGTTCTAGCAGTGAATCGTCCAGTAGTTCAACCGTTCCTTCACCCCTCTGCACAAAAAACAATTTTGCCAACATTTTTGATATACAAAAGACTTTCAATAAAACAAGAACAGACCTTACAGATAGCACCATAAGCACCTTAAGTGAAGAAGAGCTTAAAGCGAAAAAGAACTGTCTAAACAAAATCTGGCCATTGGAACTACGCAGTTCTATCGCCACCAAACAAATTTGCGACGGTGACACAATAGTGAATCCGCGTTATCAGGCAAAGCTCGATTCCAACACAGAATATATACAAAAGCAAATTGACGAATGTATGAAAGAGGAATAGCACATGAAAAAGACCGCACTTTCGATTCTAGCATTCGCAGCATTTTGCTCTGCATACGCAGCACCGCTATTTATCGGCTATTACCCTGATTGGGGCAAATGGCATAAGCCCGCCTACACTGTAGATAAAGTTCCGTACAACAAATTAACGCATGTGCTGTGGAGTTTCATCACGCCAAACACGGATGGTTCATTGCGCGGAGACGCCGCAGAAGACCCAAGCGCACTCGATGAAATGGTAACACTCGCCCATGCAGCCGGCACAAAAGTCATCGTCTCGCTCGGCGGTGGCGGACAAAGCGAAAATTTTGTACCCGTGGCCTCAAACGATGCGCTCCGCCAAAAATTCATTGCCAATCTCGTCAAATACGTCGCAGACCACAATCTCGACGGACTCGACATGGACTGGGAATGGGAATACAATCCCGTCCCCGAAGCAGACACAATCGCCTACAGCAAATTGCTAACAGAGCTACGCGAAGCCCTCCCCAAAGACAAAAGCCTTTCGGCAGCACTCCCCTGCTCGCCCTATTACGGGAAATGGTTCACAGCCGAAGTCCTCGTGAAAAACTTGGACTGGTTCGGATTCATGACCTACGACATGACCGGCGATTGGGACGAAAAAGCCATGTTCGATTCTCCGCTCTACCCGCATGACGGATACACCACATGGTCGTGGGAAGAAACGCGCAACTATTGGAAAAAGCGTGGCGTCCCGACAGAAAAGATGGTCTTTGGAATTCCTTCGTTCGGCTTTGAATTCCAAGGAGCAACAGGACCGGGCACCGACTTTACCAAAGGTACCGCCAAGCAGGTACCGTACAAGGATATCGTCGCGAATACCGCGTGGAAATTCCATTTCGATAGCGTATCCGTGGAACCCTACGGAGTCTCTTCGACTGGATACGTCACCTTCGAAGACCCGCATTCTTCCGCCATCAAATCGCGTTGGGTCAAGGAGAACGGTTACGCCGGCATCATGGTCTGGGAAGTTTCGCACGACTACATCGAAGACGTCGGAAATCCGATTCTCGACAGCATTGCCATTGTATTGCGCGAAGAAACTACGGGAATCCGCGACTTCCACAAGAAGCACACGGCAGGCTCTCGGCTAGACGCATCACAATTGCAAAATTTGCAAATCAAACGCGTGGATGCACTCGGAAAAAGCGTACAAAACAAAGGCCGCGAAAATCGCCTAAAGAACAAATTTATTTTCAAAGTAAAACCGTAAATATTCCTTTCCCCTTGCCAAATATCTCTTACTTTAGTATAATTTGATAACGGTTATCAAATTTCGAGATAAGCATGGGCATTATTAAATACAAAACCAAACAGCAGGAACTACTTCTTTCTTGCTTCAAAGCGATGCAGGGCCGCCATTTTACTGCAGAAGATGTGTCGGCTTATTTCCAGAAAAAAAACATTTCTATCGGCATTGCAACAATCTATCGACAAATTGAGAAGTTTGTGGCGCAAGGCGTCGTCCAAAAATATTTTCTTGGCGAGCAGAACGCCGCATGCTTTGAATACATGGGCGAAGAATGCCACAAAGAAGTTTCCCATTTTCACTTGAAGTGCGAAAAATGCGGCACGCTCATCCATCTCGAATGTCATGATCTTGAAAAGCTGAGTTCGCACCTGATGGCGGATCATGGTTTTACGCTAGACCCCTTCCGCACAGTTTTTTATGGACTTTGCAAAAATTGCAGCCACGCCGCCAATAGTTTATAACGCAGTCGATTTCATTTAAAACATTTGCCGAAATAAATCGTCATCCTCGTGAATACGAGGATCAATAAAACTTTTACACAAACAAAGGATTCTTATGAAAAAGAATAAGAAACCGGTGATTCTCATCACTGGGTATTTGGGCTCGGGTAAAACGACCCTTTTGAACAACCTTCTCAAGCAAGAGAAACGAAAAGTCGCCCTCATCGTTAACGACATGGGAAGCATCAACGTCGATGCCGAAATCTTGAAAAAGAACGGCTCGAATGTTACCGAATGCCCGATGTTCGAATTGCAAAACGGCTGCATTTGCTGTACGCTTCGCGACGAATTCATTCAGCAGATTGAAAAAATTTCCAATCTCAATTCTGTAGAAGTCGTGTTCGTCGAAGCCTCCGGCATTAGCGATCCCGGCGCCGTCAGCGCCAGCTTCCTCGCTTACGAAGAAGACAATCCGAATACAAATGTTTACTTGACCTCTATCGTCACGGTTGTTGATGCAGACAGAATCTTCCGCGAATTTCTTAGCGACTTGAAGCAGAGAAAAGAAGCCAAAGACAGTCTTGCCGAAAAATACGATCTCTCGCAAGAAGAAATATCGACGCTCATCGTGGACCAAATCGAGTTCTGCAACTTCATCATTTTGAACAAATGCGATTTGCTCAGCGCAGACCAACTCAAGGAAGTGGAATCCATCGTGCGCGATTTCCAGCCGCGAGCCCCGATTATCCATTCAGTCAACGGCGATATCGACATTGAAAAAATCATGACGACAAAGCCGTTCAACTATGATCAAATTGATTCCTCTTCGGCCATCCAGAAGGCTACCGCAACATTAACCCAGCCAGGTCGCAAGAACAATGGTTGCGTTGACGAATACGGAATTACATCGTTTGTTTTCGAAGCTAGACGCCCGTTCAACAGAACCCGCTTTATGGAATTTGTCAACAACAGATACCCGTCACAGCTCATCCGTTCCAAGGGTTACATCTGGTTTTCAGACTCCAGCAAGGACGTGCAGCTTTTCGAACAGGCAGGTCGTAATTCCTCGATTTTGCCCGTTTCGTACTGGATTGATGCTCTGCGCGAAGACGTTAAGCAATCGTACATCGCCGAAAATCCAGAAATCAAAGAAAATTGGGACTCACGATTTGGCGACCGCGAAAATCAGGTCGTATTCATCGGCAAAGGCTACAACAAGGAAGACATCATGCTCGAACTTGAAAAATGCCTTGACGAGAGAGCGTTTGCTTAACTCGGCAAATTTCACTTTAGAAAAATTCTTCAAAGGCCTTTGCGTTGGCGTAAAGGTCTTTTCCTTTCCAGTCAAAGAGCCCGGCGCCCCACGCACCGCCAATTGTCGGTTCCCAGAAGAACGTACCAATCCAGCGATTCATGCCGCTGATCATTTCGCGCGTCTTTTTACGGGAGCCATCGAATTTGTAATGGTTATCGGAATCACCGCCGTTGTATTCAGCTACGATAAATTCCATTTTTGAATACTTTGTCGTAACTATATTGAACAAATTTTTCCAATTATCGGGAGTGCCATCGCCGTATGCAGTGTAAGCGGAAAAGCCCATCACATCAGCCGGAACCTTATAATCGTCAAAGATGACGCCCATCCACCAGGTAACCGTATTTGCTTGGCGGATACGTTCGATGTGGAGCACAGTTTTCGTTGTCGGAGAAACTTCTTTGACGGCCTTGATACCGGCGTTGAAATACTTGGCCGCATTCGCCTTGCCCGCCGCGGTTCCCATGTCGCCATTGACTGAAGTGGCCGCCTTATCGACACCATTTCCCCAGCAGTCCGTTTTGCTGTTCGGCTTGTGGATCAATATGCCCGGAGTCGTTTCGTTGCCAACCTGCACCATGTCCGGCGTTGCACCGGCATTCTTAAGAGCAATCATCAAGTCCTTCGTGTAAGCGTAAACGGAATCCGCCATCGCATTAGCGTTATTCACGCCGCGCCAGCGTTCAGGAATAATTTGCTTGCCCGGATCCGCCCAGACATCGCTGTAATGGATATCCACGAGGAGCCCCATGCCTGCAGCCTTGACTTTTTTCGCATAAGCCACAACATGTTCCTTGTCGCCATAAGCTTCGGCATCATGGCCGCAGCCACTTGCCGCATAGCCATACTTAGCCTTGGGCGATACAAACGTGCGCAAACGAATCGAGTTGAATCCGTGATTTTTCAAAATCGTGAAGATATCGCTTTCTTTGCCATCGACATCGTAAAATTTTGTGTTATTTCGTTCGTATTCTTGGACTTCAGAAATATCAGCGCCATTAAAGAAATCAATTTTGATAGGTTGTGCGGAAGATGAAGATTCTCTCGAAGAGGATAGTTGCGACGCATTAGAAGACGAAGACAGAGCTTCGGACGAGGATGAATTCTGCGATGGTTCAGATGAAGTCGGTTCTACCGCAGACGATGTTGCTACAGATGAAGATGATTCTGAATCAAGTTCGGAATGACATGACGAAAGAGCCTCAGTGGATGAACTTGAAGATGAAATCTTTGCAGACGATAACGCAAGAGACGAAGACCAAGCCCCTGCAAAGGATGAAGACGAATATGGGGTCGCATCCGAAGAGGATCCAAGCGATTCCTGCGCAGACGAAGAATTTAAAGCATAAACTGGCGATGAAGCAGGATCATCACCACAACCCTGCGAAAGAATCGCAAGCGAAACGCACGCTAAACCGATAAAAGAATATTTTAGAATACTCATGCCAAACCCAATGTCAATACGTCATTCTGAGCCTTTTTATGGCGAAGAATCCAGTTACAAAACTTCCTAGATCTTTCACTCCGTTCAGGATGACAAAATGCAAAGTCCATCCATTCTAAAAATACATCTTAATCGCCATTCCTCAAAATTTTAAATTGTAAAATTCCTGCATAAAAATTAAATTTCACATATGCTCAACGCGGAACTTCTTACATCGGCAAAAGTCCAAGATTTCATCGAACTCGCGACCAAGAAAAAAATGGACGCGTTGCAAGTTTCGACGCATTTGGCCAAGGAATTCAGCAACGAAGACCGCGCCGCGATTATGGACTACATGGCACTCGTCCCCAAATTTAGAGACAAGTTCTTTGCCGAAAATTCCATAAAATCCGCGAAAAACGCACCAGCAGCATTCTTACTTTGCGATAAGCTCGCTTTGGAACAGAGTACCGCCCAAGATATCGGCCGTTGGAAATCGACACTTTGGGAACGCGCCCGCCAAGCGAACAAAAGTAATAGCGAAAATAAAAGCAGCGAAACTGCCCCCGTCGTTCACGATCTGTGCTGCGGCATGGGAGGCGATTCCTTCTACTTATCTAAAGACTTTTTGACCATCGGTGTAGACCTCGACGAAAACCGCCTTGAAATGTACCGCTACAACAGCAAGGTCATGCGAGATTCGAACGACCACACCATTCTCGCCGATGTCCGCGAAATCGCCAAGCAAAACGATTCCGAGCACGCGACGCTCGCCCAGCCCAAAGCGGACTACTTCACGATTGACCCCGCCCGCCGAGCCATCGAAGGAGAAAACCAGCGCGACTTGCGCAACCTCACGCCCACGTTCGAAGAAGTCATCGAAATTTCAAAGCATTACAAAGGCGGCATGGCGAAAATTCCGCCTGGTTACCCCATTTGCGAAATCCCGCAAGGCACAGAAATCTTATACATCGGTTCGCGCACGGACTGCCGCGAATGTTTAGTGCTGTTCGGCGAACTCGCCAAGAATCCCGACCATGTACGCGCCGTGATGGTCGATAAAACAGGCAACACCATCGCTGAATGGAACGAGATGCGCGACGAAAAACGCGAAGCCCGCAACGAGAGCGAGCAATCACAATACGACCACAACTACGAACTTGAAGGCCGCGACCGCGTCTACACCACAGCAAGCAGCGAATCCGACTTGCCGCTCGGAAGCGTTTCAAAGTTCATTTCGGAACCTTCCCCCGTACTGCTCCGCAGCCACCTCTTTGGCGTTGTCGCACTCGCCCACGATGAATCAACGCACCTAATTTCACCGGGCATCGCTTACGTGACGAGCGAAAAGCCTCTCCCCGCGCCTGGTTTCTCGAACTTCGAAGTTCTCGATTCCGCTGAAATTTCGACCGGAGCCGTCCGCGCGATGCTCAAGGCCCACGACATCGGGAAACTCACGCTCAAGCTCCGAGGCGTCAAAGTTGATCCCGACCAAGAAATCAAACGCCTCAAGCCGAAAGGCAAGAACACAGCAACGCTATTCTACACACGCCTCAACGGCGAGAAAATCGCGATACTTACGAGGAGAATCGAATAGCACCTCAAGAACTTAACTGGATGGAGCAAAGCTCCAACTCTTTGGCTCGGTTATGCCCATGCAAGCATGGTCGCAACACTCGCCTTCTGAGTTGTCTTCGACTTCGCTCAGGATGACAAGAAACAAATCAACTTCTAACCGTCTACTTCCTACTGTCTACTATATCATGTCCGTCAAACTTGAACAATCTTGGCTGAACCTGCTCGCTGACCAGTTCGAACAGCCGTATTTCAAACAAATTAAAGCAAAACTTTTGCAAGAACATGCAGAACATCACGTGGTGTATCCTCCTGGACCACAGATTTTTGCTGCCCTCGACTATTGCCCCGTCGATAAAGTCAAGGCAGTCATCATCGGGCAAGACCCATACCACAATCCAGGCCAAGCCCACGGTCTCTGCTTCTCGGTGCCGTTCGGCATTGAGCCGCCGCCCTCCCTAATCAACATTTTCCAAGAACTCCACGACGATCTCGGTATCACGCCGCCGCCACACGGGAACTTGGAAGGTTGGGCCCATCAAGGAATTTTACTTTTAAACGCCTCGCTCACGGTACGCGCCCACATGGCTGCCAGCCACGCAGGCATTGGCTGGCAACAGTTCACGGACACGATTATCCAGCGTCTTTCGCAAGTCCGCGAAAACCTCGTCTTTTTGCTCTGGGGCAGTTTCGCCATCAAAAAGCAAGTGCTCATCGCACCCAATCGCGGGCACCTGATTCTCACCGCTCCGCACCCGAGCCCCCTCTCGGCATACCGCGGATTCTTCGGTTGCAAGCACTTTAGCAAAGCAAACGCTTACCTTGTCAGCAAAGGACTCGAACCAATCGACTGGAGCATTAAATAAAGTAGGAAGTAGACAGTAGGCTGTAGGAAGTGATTAGTGGTTAGTAAACAGTGGTTGGTGGTTTGGTTCGGTAGTCTCGCCGACCTTGTGTCATCCTGAGCGAAGTGTAACGGAGTCGAAGGATCCAGTGAATTTAGACGAGTAAATAAAAAATATAGAAGGGAGAATATATATGTCCAAAACGCAAACGCACAACGATAACATCGACAAAGAAGTCAACAGAAATAAAGTCATCGTCAAGACTAGCGTTGTCGGGATTGTCACTAACGTCATTCTCGCGAGCGTCAAGGCGGTTATCGGCCTTATGGCAAACTCCATTGCCGTCGTTCTCGACGCCGTGAACAACCTCTCGGACGCGCTTTCATCCATCATTACAATTGTCGGCAACAAGCTCTCGCGGAAATTGCCCAACGAAAAGCACCCGCTCGGATACGGCCGCATTGAATACCTGACCGCCATGGTCATCGCCTCCATCGTGATTTACGCGGGCATCACCTCTTGCGTGGAATCCGTCAAGAAAATCATCCACCCCGAAGCAGCCGACTACTCCACCGTTTCGCTTGTCATCATCGCCATAGCCGTGGTCGTGAAAGTCGTCCTCGGGCGTTACGTGAAATCGCAAGGCGAACGCGTGAATTCCGGTTCGCTCATCGCCTCCGGCTCCGATGCTCTCTTTGACGCCATCCTCTCCCTTTCCGTTCTCGCCTCGGCACTCATCTTCATTTTCACGGGACTCTCGCTTGAAGCCTACGTCGGCGTTCTGATTTCCATCTTCATCGTCAAAGCAGGCTTTGAAATGTTGAAGGATACCGTCAGCGACTTGCTCGGCAAGAAAAATGATAACGAACTTACCAAGCAAATCAAGAGCCTCATCCGCAGCGAAGAAGGCATCCACGGTGCATACGATCTCGTCATCAATGATTACGGCCCCGAAAAGAAGCTCGCCTCCGTGCACGTGGAACTCCCCGATACCATGACCGTTGCCGACCTGGATTCTCTCACGCGCAAAATTGAAAAAAAGGTCTATCGCGAAACAGGCGTCATCCTCACCGCCATCGGCGTTTACTCTTATAATACCAAGGACGACGAAGCCGCCAAAATCCGCGACACAATTTCAAACAAAATCAAGTCTCACGATTGGGCACTCCAGATGCACGGTTTTTACGTGGATATCGAAGCCAAAGAAATGCGCTTTGACGTGGTCATTAAATTCGGCGTGGACGCCCAGGAAGCTCTCGATACAATAAAGAGCGAAGCGGCGCTGCTCTACCCCGACTACAAGATACAGGTTTCACCCGATATCGATTTGGGATAATATTCAAGTTTTACTGAATCCTTCACCCATAAAGGGTTCAGGATGACATTGCAAATTGTTATATTTGCGGCATGACTCACAAAAACTCATTGGCACGAGTTGTCCTTTTTATTTTTGTCGGCCTGATTTTGGGCGGCATCATGAGCGAAGCTCTCGGAGCTTTGTTTGGCGAACTCGGAGTGCTATTAAACGCTGGCGGCTACGATAACAGTGTTCATCACGTTTTTACAGAGGCTGCCGATTTCAGTATCGGTTTTTCTGGCGATACACCGCAGCCCGTCGTCATTGATTTGTACCTTGTCAAATTTGCGCTTGGATTCGGCATCAAAGTGAACTTTTTGAGTGCAATTGGCATGTTCATCGCTCTTTACATCATGAAATGGTCCGGAGAAAGATAATGCAGACTATTCAGGAACTTCAGGCTCAGCTTGCTAACGGCAGCACCACTGCCGAAAAGCTCGCACAGGCTTCCCTCGAAAAAATTGAATCTACAAAGAATTTAAACGCCTATATTTCGGTGCTGAACGACCGCGCTCTCGAACGCGCTAAGGAAAGCGACAAGCGCCGCGCCGAAGGCAAGTCTCTGGGCGCCCTCGATGGCATCCCGGTTGCCGTGAAGGACAACATGTGCTTGACCGGCACTCGCACCACGGCCGCATCCAAGATTCTCGACAACTTCGTTGCTCCATACACCGCAACGGCACTTGAAAAGCTTGAAGCTGCAGGCGCCATCATCGTCGGCAAGACGAACATGGACGAATTCGCCATGGGTTCCAGCAACGAAACCTCTTACTACGGCCCGGTCAAGAATCCGCTCGACGAATCCCGCGTTCCGGGTGGTTCCTCGGGTGGTTCCGCAGTCGCCGTTGCCTCTGGCACGGTTCCCTGCGCTCTCGGTTCTGACACGGGTGGATCTATTCGCCAGCCGGCAGCCTGCACGGGCGTCGTCGGTTTGAAGCCGACCTACGGCCGCGTTTCCCGTTACGGCCTCCTCGCCTACGCAAGCTCTCTCGACCAGATTGGTCCGTTCGGTGCAACCGTTCGTGACTGCGCAACACTCCTCGGTGCCATCTGCGGCATTGACCCGCACGACAACACCACGAGCACTCGCCCGACCGAAGACTTTACCGCAAAGCTCGGCACTGGCGTTAAAGGCAAGGTCATCGGCGTTCCGAAGGAATACTTTGGCGAAGGCCTCGATGCAGAATGCAAAGCTGCCATCGAAAACATGCTGAAGAAGATGGAAGCCGAAGGCGCCACGATCAAGGAAGTGAGCCTCCCGCACATCAGCTACGCCGTGTCCAGCTACTACATCATTGCAACAGCAGAAGCAAGCTCCAACCTCAGCCGCTACGACGGCGTGCGTTACGGCTACCGCAGCGCTGAAGCCCGCAAACTTTTCGACCTTTACGCCAAGTCCCGCAGCGAAGGTTTCGGCAAAGAAGTGCAACGCCGCATCCTCCTCGGAAGCTACGTTCTCTCCGCCGGTTTCTATGACGCTTACTACGTGCAGGCCCAGAAGGTTCGCCGCCTCATTACAGACGACTTCACCGAAGCCTTCAAGACCTGCGACGTGATTGCAAGCCCGACGATGCCGGGTCTCCCGCTCAAGTGCGGCATGAACGAATCTGATCCGATGGCCGTTTACCTCTCCGACATCTACACCGTGAGCTTGAACCTCGCCGGTCTCCCGGGCGTGAGCGTTCCGTGCGGTATGGCAGGCGGCCTCCCGGTTGGCCTCCAGTGGATTGGCAAGCCGTTCCAGGAAGCAGACTTGCTCGCCGTCGCCGAAGCAACGGAAAAGCTTGCCAAGTGAGTGTCGCGCAGTCAAGTTTACTTGGCTGTATGACCGAACGCAGCAGCGGACGCCGAAGGCGTCAACGCTTGAACAAGTAAAAGTCGCGTTTCAGAAGTCGCGCATGACGCCCTTCAGGGCGCCGTTTTTATTTTTTGCACAATTCTTAAATCGAGCGAACTAATCCCAGACGCTCTTCTTTGGAGCGTTCTTACGAGGCGTTGTCGCTCTATGCTCTTTCCAATTTGCTTCTGCACGTACAGAACAATAGGCACATTCAAGAACGGGAGTATCCTCGAACAATTTTTTAACGACAATTTCCATAAGGTTTTCCCAGTTGGATCTTGAAACTCCAAAAGCATATTCTTCAAGAGCGCTCAATGTACCATAGCCTAGACGTTCGTGAGTTTTGCCATCATAAAAACCATAGTTTCCCACCATCGTCAAGATGCCTTCGTGCAGCAAGAAGCCAAGCAAGCCCAATCCTCCACCTGTAAGCATAGAATTAATCTGAATGGAATCGACAAATAAATAGACATCAGCATCAGGCAAAGCAAGGCGTTCATCATCGATAGCAAATACATCCCTGTTGTTTATCATCACTCCAGATTCACCCATATAAAAATTATTTGCACCCGAAATCCCCAACGGATAAGCCACAACAGAAACATGCATCCGAGAATGATCGTTAAGGTTTTCAGCCTTAGCCTCAATGTTTCTCTTTAATCCTGCAGACATCCACACAGGGAACGAATTGACATACTCCGGCAAGTCATCCTCAACATCGTCCGAATTAGCAACAACCGGATTTGTATAAATCACAGCGATTGTCGCCGGGCGCCAATTCCAATTTTCGGAAATAACAACCCTCGGGGTACATCCTGTCAAAAACAACAAAAACAAAACCCCAAGAATAAATTTCATTCTATTCATGCCAACTCCTTTTTGAATAAAGCCCAATCACTCAATTTTGTTTAGGCGTAACATTAAATACAAACTTATTGTTTCCGATGTTCGTAGAGATAAAGGTTCGCTTCGGGGACAGTAAGTTCCGAGCCTTTGATAATCCACTCGTCATCAGTACCAGTTCGGTACGTCACTACAACGCGATAGCGGAGATCCGTCTTAAGAACATCCACAGGGACCGTCCAGAAGTTTTCCGTCCCGACAACCATTTCAAGCATGTAAATATCATCGGTTTCCACCCCGTGAATCTTAATTTTCTTGACCATATCCTTGGGATTTCGCACTTGGATAATGCTCCAATATTCGCTCGCGCCTTCTTTGACCCAAATCGACGTAGAGTCCCCCCACACGCCTTCGACGCCTTCACAGCTCACGAATTCCCATTCGCCGTAATAGCGCCCGACTTGAATTCCCATGATATCACTAGCAGGGGCTCCGCCCAAATCCACACCGCAGTTTGCATCCGGGCAACGGTCGGTAATACGCACGGTCACCTCTTTCCAACCATCCGGCGTTTTGGCTTTCACATGAACACAGCCGCCACAAGCAGCGCCACCATCCCACGGGCCCTTATCATCGCCCGGAGAGACATTCACATGGATTGCCGCATAATACTGGATATTCGTCTGTCCGTAATTGCAGGCGCCACCGAGACTCGTCTCTTTTGCCGTAATGCTCCCGTAAGTCGTTACAGAGCCTTTGCCGCCATTTTCTACAAGTATCGGATCTGCAGCCGTATAGCTATCGCAGTTCGTGCAAACACCACTGTCCGACGACTCCGCAGAAATTTGCACTGAGGACGATGATGGCGCAGCATTTTCAGAACTACTCGAAGAGGATTCCGCAGGCTTTTTTGCGGAACTGCTCACAACAACTTCAGAACTTGAGCTAACTTTCGCAGAACTCGACTGCACGACCGATGAACTACTAGACGGATCCTCGCCCGCCGCCAGCGAACCATCCGAATCGCCACAAGCCCAGAACACAAGCGAGCTAGCCAAAACAGCCGCCGGAACAAAGCCAAAAACAAACTTACGCAAATTCATAAAATTCCAACCTCGCCGAAGTGCCCTCAGCACACATTTAATATACATCAAAAAACGCAGCCTAGAAAAGCTGCGTCATCATTATTAGTACTGCGCTACCGGCGTTTTTTCAATCGAATGCATCACTAAATCACGTAAAGCATTTTGCCAATCGTGCTCGAAAGCTTTATCCTCGGCACAGCCGCTTTCTTCTAGGAAACCATAATCCAACAGTTTTCCATTCTTTGCGTCATAATACGCATACGAAGCAGAAATTTTCACACAGCCATGAGAACTACCAGTCGTTACACCAACCATCATACCGCCACCCATTCCAAAGCTCGGTCCAGCAGCACCAGGAACAAAGTTCGTGTACGGTTCAAATTTGAAATTATCATAAATCAAATAAACTTCGGCACTATCCGACATCGAATTCAACTTGGGAACCAGAATACTATCGCCATCGGCTTCCTGTTTGGAATAAGAAACAAGATCCTTCGAAACTTCATTCAACTTGTAATGAGAGGCCGCATTGAACTTAAGCGTATTGTCCACATTACTCCAAATCCAGGGGGATAACGTTTTCATGCTTTCGGGCAATTCAATGGAATCAGGAATAACAGGAACCGTATAAACGACCTGCAACATCGAAGGCTTCGCCGTCCACGATGGGTCTTTATGTTGTCTTGAATTATAGCAGCCCACAAAAGCGAAACCAATCAAGGCTAGAATCAAAAAAGTTTTTGTAATTCTCATTTTCAACTCCTTCTTAAAATTTTTTGTTGAGGGAAATATAAAAAAAATCCGGCATGCTTTTTGCACACCGGATTGAAATTTTTGAAAAGGGAATCCAGCCCTTCGAACCGAGCAAACAGTCCTAAGTGAAAGATGCAGGATGAAACATCCTACCGTCTACTTCCGACTTAGTCGCCTGTGCGGTAGTTCGGAGCTTCCTTCGTAATCGTCACATCATGCGGGTGAGATTCACGGAGGCCAGCGCCCGTGATACGGACAAACGTAGCCTTCTTGTAGAGTTCTTCGAGGTTTGCAGCACCGGCATAACCCATAGCAGAGTGGATACCGCCAATGAGCTGGTAAACGGTGTCACGGAGCGGTCCCTTGTACGGAACACGACCTTCGATGCCTTCCGGAACGAACTTGCGCGGTTCCTGAACGCCACCCTGGAAGTAACGGTCCGCAGAACCAGCCTGCATAGCACCAAGAGAACCCATGCCGCGGTAGCTCTTGTAGCTACGACCATCAGCGAGGATAACTTCGCCCGGAGCTTCTTCCGTACCGGCAAACAAAGAACCCACCATCACAGCGTTACCGCCAGCAGCCAAAGCCTTAACGATATCGCCAGAGAACTTGAGGCCACCGTCAGCGATAATCGTTACGCCAACCTTGCGAGCCATCTTGCCACATTCCACGACAGCGGAGAACTGCGGATAACCCACACCAGCCACGATACGAGTCGTGCAAATGGAACCCGGACCGATACCCACCTTAACAATGTTAGCACCGCACTTGGCGAGTTCTTCAACAGCTTCCGGCGTGCAAACGTTACCAGCGCAAATCGTGAGCTTCGGGTATTTCTTGCGAACCGTCTTCACCATGTTGCGAACACCGATGTGGTGGCCATGAGCCGTATCGATAATCAACAGGTCTACACCAGCATCCACGAGGGCAGCCACGCGATCCATCGTATTTGCAGAAGTGCTCACAGCAGCGCCGACGAGCAACTGGCCATTCTTGTCGAGGCTAGCGTTCGGGTTGTTTTCGCGCTTCAAGATGTCCGTCATCGTGATGAGGCCCTTCAATGCGCCAGAAGCATCCACGAGCGGGAGCTTTTCGATACGCTTTTCGGCGAGGATTTCCTTAGCCTTAGCAAGGCTCACCTTCGGAGCAGCCGTCACCGGATCCTTCGTCATGACAGAACTAATCTTCACGTTCATGTCGCTCACCGTGCGGAGGTCGCGGCTCGTGAGCATACCCACAAGCTTACCCTTCGAAAGAATCGGGAAACCACTTACTTTGTTACGAGCGCGGAGTTCAAAAGCAGCAGAAACCGGCTGGTCTGCATCAAGCGTCACCGGATTCGTCACGATACCGGACTGCCAACGCTTGACCTTGCGGACTTCTTCAGCCTGGTCTTCGATAGACATGTTCTTATGGATAATGCCGAGACCACCCTGCAAAGCCAAAGAAATAGCAAGCGGAGCCGTCGTAACGGTGTCCATTGCAGCACTGATTATAGGAATATTCAACTTAATGTTTGGAGCAAGCTGAGTGCTCACGTCCGTCTGAGACGGCAAAACAGAAGATTCAGCGGGAACGAGTAGGACGTCATCAAACGTCAAAGCTTCTGGCAAAAGTTTCATAAAGTACCTCTTTTGCGCATTGAATATAGTAATTTTCGGCTTTAAATCCTAGCTCCAAACCGCTAGAAATGTGTAAAAAAGTGGTTATTCGTTAGCATTTTAAAAAGGGGGAAGCCTCCCCCTGGTTCGCACTACGTCGCTCTCCACCCCTTCGAACGGGCGCTCAGTCGCCGCCCCGTAACGCCCCGGCTACTTTCCGTTATAGCGTTCCATACACTTTTCGATGCCTAGCTTAAAATAGCATTCCACAAGCGCTGGGACCTTTGCAATCGCTTCGTCAAACTTCGGACGATCTTCGGGCGGGAACTTCGCCAGCACCCAATTGCTCAAATCAAATTTCGGCGGGCACTTGCCCACGCCAAAGCGGATACGCGGGAACTTGTCGCCCACATGCTCGATGATGTTGCGCAGCCCATTCTGGCCACCATGACTACCATTTGCACGGCAACGAATGCGGCCTACATCCAAATTAATATCGTCGCTAAACACGAGCAAGTGATCGACTTTGACCTTGTACCATGTCATCAGAGCCTGCACCGCTTCACCAGACAAATTCATGTAAGTTTGCGGTTTTACGAGGAGACATTCCTCTCCCGCAATGTTCACCTTCATGGTGAGCGCCTTGTGTTCGCTTTTCCAGTCCTTGCTAGAATCAGCGAGCTTTTCGACCGCCATAAAGCCAGCGTTATGATGCGTGTTAGAATACTGCGTTCCAGGATTCCCGAGACCAACAATAAGATACATGACAAGACCTATACGTTTTTAACTTATACGTTACTTAGCCCAAAGAACCTTCGGCCAGTCGTTGCCTTCTTCGCCAAGCATAAACAACGGCTTCATTTTCGAATCGAGCACAATCGTACGCGGCAAGCTGATTTCTTCATTTTCCTTGACGAGCCCAAACCCTTCCGTAAGGCGCTTAAACGGGTCGATTACAACAGTAAATACAGAAGCATTCAGCTTTTGGATCCATTTTTTTATGGATTCTTCATTTCGTTCGCCAATGTTCACAAGCACAACAGAAACTTTGTTCTTATTGAGCTCATCTACATTTTCGACCAAGCGCTTGATTCCCGCCCTGCAAGGGAGGCACCACGTTGCAAAATAGACCAGCGCTGTACGATCGCTCTTTTTCGCAATCTTTTCTAGATGTGTACGCGTAAACGGCACCAAGCTTTCTGAAAATTCACGAACGGCAAACCACGGCAACGAATCCGAAATGGCAGTCGGCAATTTCATCTTCTGCGATTTTTCAGGCAATGAAGCCGGAGCGGCAAAAGAAAACGACACCGCCAAAAACGCGACAAAAAGCAAAACGCGGATCATTTAAGTCTCCACTTGTCCAATTCTAAAATCCACTCTTCGAACCAATAGCCTTTAGCCACATTTTCATTCAAACGTTCCTGTGCTTCCTTGGCATCATAACGACCGTTTCCCTTGACTTTTGCATTGATGGTAAAGTACGATTCTCCATTACAACTCGAACCACTCAGGCTCAAGTTCGAAGAGCACGAAACACCAAGGCTCTTTTCAACACATTCTGCAGGCGAAACGCTCAACTTCAACAAAAGGCCGTTCGAGCAAGTCGCATTTCGCACCGGATACTTTGCCGAGATGCGTTCGAATACCAGGCGACGTTGCGAAGCCGTTGCATCGGAGCCGTTTTCATCTTGATAATAAAAAGCATACTGCGAACGGAAATCGTTGTACTTCAGCTGTGCAGAATCAAAGGCAGCCTTTACATCGCGACCAACATCCACTCCAAGTCCATGAAGAACATCTTCGACAGCCAGCGTACGCACATAAATTTCGCGGGCCGTTATAAACGCCTTGTTCTTAACAATCGGATGATTCTGCTCTTCAAAAGTCTTGAGGGCAAGCATTACGGAATCCTGCATGAGCGCAGCTTCCTTGACAAACGGCCTTGCCGCATCAGAGCGTTGCATACAAGCAATCACGCCATACTTTCCAGACTGCGTCAACGTCGCGATAGGCTTTGCATCCTGAGCATTTTGCAAGCGCGTAATCACTTGCGTTTTCGCCTCGAACGAAGACGTCAACGTTTCATTGCCCGAAGCATCCACATTCGCCTGTCGAGTTTGTTCCGTCTGCGCAATAACGACAGACTGGATTTTAGCCGAAATTTCCTTTTGCGCAATCACTAATGCGGCATTCGCATCAGTTGCAATTCCCATGCCACGCAAATCATCCGCATTCGGGCAAGCATAAGTCTGAAGCAAATCAGAAAGCGGCACTTGAGATTCAGCAGAAATCACCGTTTCTGCCTTTGAGGCGCTTTCCTGCGCTTCACCTTTTTGCAAAGAAGCCGTGGACTGAGCCGGCTCCATCTCGTCATAGGCATGCGATGCTCTCGCACGAATATCATCGGCATTCACGCTACGTTTGGCAGCAGATTCACTCCCCGCACAACCCAAAAGCATAACAAGACTGCCACAAAACAGTAACTTTAAGGATTTCATGCCGATAAATATAAATTTTTACAGACGCTTAGTGGTTCACCTGTACTGTATCAAGTTCACTGTACGCCTTAGCAGCATTCGCACGAATTTCATCCGTGTTTACGCTACGCTGTTGAGCAGGCGGTTCGGAACTAGCACAACCGATAAACGCAAGGAGTCCTATACAGAAAAGAATTTTCAAAGTTTTCATGTATAGGAATATAGCATTTTTGATGGCGAATAGACCACCCATTCTTTACTTCACGTTCACGCGTTTATAAAAAAGACCTGCCCCAATCAGGACAGGCCTCAAATTCGCTTTTTAGCTTGGTGCCAAAATTAGTTGGCAGCCGGAGCAGCAGCGGCAGCTTCAGCAGCCGGAGCAGCAGCAGCGTCCTTCTTCTTAGACTTAGAAGAAATTGAGAAGATAACGGTACGCGGAACAGAAGCGAGCTGAACGCCTTCCGGAAGCTTGAAGTCCTTAGCGTAGAAGGTCACGTTCGTTTCGAAGTTGGAGATATCCAATTCGAGAACAGACGGGATGCAAGCCGGCTTAGCAGCGAGCATGAGGTAACGAGCTTCCTGAGAGAAGATACCACCCTGAGTCTTAACACCAACCGGGAGACCGGAGAGCTTGACCGGGATACGAACCTTCACGAATTCGTCATCAGCGATCTTGATGAAGTCAACGTGAGTGATCTTCTGGGTGATAGCGTCCTTCTGGACACTGTAGACGATAGCCGGATTGCCAGCCTTGCCGTCGATTTCGAGGTCAAGAAGCGTGTAACGCTTGCCCGGAGCAAGAACCTTGCGGAGGTCGATTTCGCTTACTGCAATGTTCTTAGCTTCGATACCCTTACCATAATAGACGGCCGGAATCTGACCAGCCTTACGCAAACGAGCGTTTTCGCGGTTTGCACCTAGCACTCTCGAGGTAGCCTTGAGCGTTGTGAGTTCCATTGTATTATCTCCATTAGATAAAAAAAATTCATTGGGGTAGCTGGACTCGAACCAACGAATAACGGAATCAAAATCCGTTGTCTTACCACTTGACGATACCCCAATGGTGCGACAAAGATAGTAAAAAAATCTCTTTTGTCAAAGATAAATGCCTAAAAATTTTCAAAAAAAAAGAGCATTTTACAGAAATTTAGTTACTAGCTAATAGTTAGTAGTTACTAGAGGCTCTTTAGTTACTAGATACTAGTTAATAGTTACTAGAAAGAATCTTGCTGTAAAGTTCTAGTAACTTGCAACTTAGATTTTTTAACTGTGGCTCCGCCACCTACATAAGGTCATCCTCGCGAAGCGAGGATCCATACAATTCCAATTGCACTTACAGGATGTATGGATTCTCCTAGCGGAGAATGACTAGAGCCAACTCTTAACTGCGGCACCGTTGCCTACCGGTGCCAGAATTTCGTCACGGTCTGGTAGCGAGAAATCGGCTTTAGTGCTGCGTCTGCCTTTTCAGCAAGTTCCTTGGTCTTGAAAATTCCGAAAACAGACGCCCCCGAACCGGACATCAAGGCGACATCGGCTCCAAGTTCAATGAACTTTTGCTTCATCTCGGCGACAAGCGGGTGCGTCGGGAAAACGGAAATTTCAAAAGCGTTGAAACAAGAATCCGATTGCAAGAAGAGCGGTGCTGCGGACTCGGACGGAGCTGAAGTCGACGCACCAGAAGACTGCGCGGCTTTTGAAGTGTTCCATGCCGTCTTGTACTGTTCCCAGCGGTCCGGGCCAGATTTCGGGACTCCGGCATAGGCATCTTTCGTCGGGACGGAATCCAGCGGAGTCGCAATCAGGAGTGCGGCACCTTCAGGCAATTCCAGCGGTTCCACAAACGTCAGGCGCTCACCGATACCTTCGGCAAAAGCAGTACCACCGCGAACGAGGAACGGCACATCGGCTCCAAGACGGGCACCGATGGATTCCAAAGTTTCAAACGGGAGGTTCAAGTTCCACAAGTTGTTGAGCAAGCGAAGCGTTGCCGCGGCATCTGCACTGCCACCACCAAGGCCCGCCCCCAGCGGCATAACCTTCGTGAGGTGGATGTCGGCACCAAGAGCGCAATTGGCATACTCCTTGAGCGCTTTCGCCGCCTTGAACACGAGATCCGATTCTAACGGATAGTTCTGCGGTTCGTTATAGGTCAGGTGTATTTCGCCATCTTCGCGAAGCGTCGCTTCGACAGTATCACCCGCATCAACCGTCTGGAAAACAGTCCCCAAATCGTGGTAACCATCTTCACGTTTGCGGATGACATCGAGAAATAAATTGATCTTTGCTGGAGCGTATTCTTTCATAGTCATTGGTCAATAGTCAATAGTTGGTAGAGCTTAGATAGATTGCCGCGCTTCGCTCGCAATGACGTGGGAGCCGAATACAGCGACAAGTTTACTTGTTCATTGTTGAGGCGAACCAGTCATGCGCTCTGCGCAATAACGTTTTTCTAAGTTCTAAGTTCTAAGCTCTAAGTTCTTCTTTATCCAAATCTCCCGGAGCGTTCGAGTTGCATAAGTTCGTCCATTCCGATAAGCATGGCTCGCGGTTTCGAATTGCCCTTGCTGGGGCCGCACACGCCAAGGCCATAAAGCTGGTCCACAATCTTCCCTGCTCGGCTGTAGCCCACACTAAAGTGGCGCTGTACCGCCGAAGTCGATAGACCGTTCACGCTAATCGCCCACTGCGCGACCTCGAACAAAAGCTTGTCCAACTTTTCGTTTTTCAGCGAACCGCCGCCTTCGTCGTCGCCATCTTCGCCGCCCGAGACATCGAACGATTCCACCTGCGGGTAGAACACGTTCTGGTCGGAGCAGGCATCGGCCAAGCGTTCGGCTTCTTCGTCGCTCAAGAACGCCCCATGCACGCGTACCGGATCAGGGTCGTTCACAGCCTTGTAAAGCATATCGCCACGCCCGAGAAGTTTTTCTGCACCGGCATGGTCCATGACAGTGCGGGCGTCAATCTGCGATGCCACCTTGAAGCTGATTCGAGTCGGCAAGTTCGCCTTGATGATACCCGTAATGACCTTCACGGACGGACGCTGTGTCGCCAGCACCAAGTGAATACCCACGGCACGAGCCTTAGCCGCCAAGCGGGCCACAGACTTTTCGATTTCCTTGCCAGCAACCATCATAAGGTCCGCCATTTCGTCGATAATCACGACGATAAACGCCATGCGATGGCCGCGATCTTCTTCAGGAACTTCATCCGGCAATTCACCCGCTTCGAACTTTGCATTAAAGCCGCCGATATTACGCACCTTTGCTGATGCCAAAACTTCGGTACGGCGGTCCATCTCGTAACAAAGCCACTGGAGCGCCTGGATTGCAATTTCAGGCTTTGTAATGACAGGCGCCAAGAGGTGCGGGATGTTTTCGTACATCTTGAGTTCCACGGCCTTCGGGTCCACAAGAATCATGCGGAGTTCATCCGGAGTCTTGCTGAAGAGCATGGATGCCATGAGGGCGTTAATGCAAACGGACTTACCAGAACCCGTCTGACCAGCAATAAGCAAGTGCGGAGCCTTTGCCAAATCCATCGTGAACGATTCGCCCGTAATATCCTTGCCAAGCGCCACGAGAATCTTGTCCGGAGCGGGCTTGAACTTTTCACTCAGGAACACATCGCGGCAGAACACGGTCTGGAACTTGCGATTCGGGATTTCCACGCCAACCGCAGCCTTGCCAGGAATCGGCGCCAAAATGCGGATTGATGAAACCTTGAGCGGGAGCGCCAAGTCTTCTTGCAACGCCGAGAAGCGGCTCACCTTCACGCCCGGACCCGGTTCTACTTCAAAACGAGTAATCATCGGACCCGTTTCGCAACCGATCACGCGGCCTTTCACCTTGAAGTTTTCCAGCTTTTCTTCGAGCATCTTTCCGATGGCATTCAGCTCTTCTTCGGTGTAATCCGCCGTCTGCACTTCGTGCGTGTCGAGAATCTTTGCAATTTCGGGAACTTGATATTTGTCATAAGAAGCCGCCGGAGCAGCAGGAATTTGAGCAGATTGAACAGCCTTCGCTGCCGGGCGCGCATTTCCGCCAACATTTCCACCAACATTCCCGCCAGCACTTCCGCGGCCACCTCGTCCACCCTGCGCACTTGGAATCGGTTCTTCGAATTCCGGTTCCTCGCCCACTTCATCCGCAGTCACAACTACAGGCGCAAAAGTTTCATCATCTTCAACAGCTGGGCTCCCCGGGAAATCTTCGATACGGGCACCATCGCCACCCAAAAGGTCTTCGGCATGGATTGCAGCACGAGTTTCAACAGAATCCGAAAGCGTCGCATCGCGCACCACCGTATTCACACTCGTTTGCGATTTCGCAGATGGCGGCACATCAACATGACCAACAACAGTCCGTTCTGCCGTGCGACGAGTAGCCTCGTTCGCAGCAGCCATCTTTGCTTTCGCAGCGGCGTCCCCCCCAGCCTGAGCACCTGCATTTGCAGCTGTCACCGCCTCCAAAGTTTCCGCATCGCCGTTACGGCGCACGTCACCTTTCACCTTCATCCGTCCGCCATGCCCCTTTTCCCAATCAATCATGTCGCGGGCACGGCGAAGCGCACTGATGCGTTCCTTGATTTCCAAAATCTGGAGCGCATTCATGTGGCGTTCATTCAAGCGCAATTCTTCTTCCAAACGGCGAATTTCAGGATCTTCGTAAACTCCATCGCCCAAAGTCTCCTCACCCGCAACAGGTTGTGCACTATGCGGATCTCCAGGCATCATTCCGTTCGCAACAGCAGCGGCATTTTCATTACCGCCCATAGCGGCAGCCCCAGCAACATTCCCCGGCAAAGCGTTCCCGGCATACTGCTTAAGTCCAAAAGCATCGTTCCCCACTTGCGTTTGCATATCCGAGCGGCTTACATCCAATTCATCCGTGAGCCAGTTATGGCGGCCGTTAAACGGCTCGACCTTCCCGCGCCTGCGCATTTTCACGGAATCGGGAACAAAAATCATCGTCTCGTCTTCCATCACGACACCGCGGCGAAGCGTCTTTTTCTCGGACTCTTTCTTATCGTTCTTCACCGCTGGGACTTCAACTGTTTCGACCTCAATCGGCGCCATCGAGCGGCGCTGTCCAAAAACGCCACTCACATATCGCATCGTCTGCGCCACAAACTTAAAATGCCTCGGACGCACACCGAACGAAAGCACAAGAATCAAAGCAAACGCCACCACAAGCAAGATTAGCGGAGCGACAAACGAAACACGCCCAAACACGGGAATCGCCAAATTCTGCAAAAAGAACTCGCCCAAAACGCCACCGCTCATCGAAAGCGCATCGTTCGAAACATTCTTTACGCCAAAATTCTTGAGCGACATAAGAAACGATACATTCACAACAAGCAAACTTACGCCCACCGCAAAGCGCAGCAACTTCGGTCGCAACGAAGCAACCGCAATGAAAAGTCCCCAAAGGATTAGCGATGCCGTAAAAACGACAACCGCCACACGTCCAAACAGGAACGTCATAAAACTTGGATATATAACGCCAAAATAATGGCCTAGCCAGTTTTCAGTTTCGCCAACAATCGAAATCGTGACGCATCCAAGCAACAGGATTACGCCCGCAAGCAAAACCATATAGCCCACCATCATCGTAATAAAGTACGAATCCGGCTCCTGAATTTCCTTTTTCGGTTCAACCTTGGGCTTTTTTGTTTTCTTAACAGTTTTTTTCTTTTGAACAGCCAAAAACACGCTCCTCTATTTACCTTCCAAATATAGTCTATTATCGACCTTAATTTTTGCGCAAAAAATGACACACTTAACTCAATTATTATTTTTTTTAGGCCATGGCACAAAAAAATTCAAAAGACATAATCACAAAACTGTTTACAGGGGTAACACTTTCGGCAATCGCCGTAATCCTCATTCTTGTCTTCGGAAATCCACAAAACAACTATACCGCAGAATCAGCAGAAAATATTTTCTATGACCAATTTTTTAAATGGACAACTGCAGTTCAGGATTCCATCATTGTAACGACAAAAAGCAAGGGCGACACAGTCTTAGCAATAAAAGATCTTGAAAATTACAGAAAAGAACAAGAGCAAAAAAATGATACCGTCATGGTAAAAGGACACATTGATAACAACGATTCAAACATTATTGTCGTTGATATCGATGAAAAATCGTTGCAGCAGCTTGGCAGCTACTACACCTGGGACAGGTCCGTTCATGCCCAAGTCATCAAGAATTTAAGCGAAGGTGGAGCCGCCGCTGTCGCATTCGATATTCTCTTCAAAGATGCCGACTTCGGAAAAAGAAGAGGAGATCAATGCAACCAAATTCTCACATCCCTAGATCCTGATACAAGTCATTTTGCCCTTTTTTCTCAAATCCATTCCTATTACAATTTCGACTCCATGCTCGTCGAAGCCACGCGCAATTCCGGCATTTGTATTGTCAGTTACTTAATGACCAACACTTCGTACTACAAGTACAAAAGCGACTGGTACCCGCTAAGCACATGGGACCGAGCAAAAAAAATCGGATTCTCTTCAACGTTCCAATTAAACCAAGCTGATAAACCGCAAGACATCGAATCACGCCAGCTACTCGATAATATTTTTCCAGAGCTAGCGAATGCTGGGGTCAGACTAGGAGCCGTAAACGCCTACCCCGACAACGATGGCATCGTTCGCCGTGTCAATATGTTGTACAAATTCCCGTTCGTACAAGACGACAAACTTGCCCCCCAGCGAATTTATTCCACGCTTTCGCTGATGACCATATTGCATTTATTTCACAAATCCCCGAAAGACGTCAAAATCAAAATGGGGCAATATATCGATATCGGCAAACCTTTCGGAATTTATCGAGACTCTGTGGGCGAATACCATACGACATATCCAAACTTTACGTACCCCATGTTCATCGGTTTGCGCGACAAGATGAAAGAAATTATGGCTAGCGGTGCAAAAAAAGCAAGCCTCATCGAAACATCTTCAAAAATCACAGCCAGACGAAACAACGAAGGGAATATCGTCTTCGATATTTTTGTTGAAGACGACCAAAATTTAAACGACACCCTGTCAAGACTTTTACGAAGAATGCCTATCAGCATTTTTGACAAATTGAAAGAAAGTGAATCTATCGATCTCGGTCACGGATTCACAATGGCAAAAAGCGAAGATGAAGAAGGCGTTTACATCATCAAAGACAAAGCAGAAAACGAAACCTACATTACCCCCAACGTCGTCAAGACTATTCATTTTTACGAGTCTAGCTATCACAAACTCAAAATCGGTGAGCACAAGCATTTATCTCACCACATGAATATCAGTTACAACAAAGCTAGGAACGAATGGTCTACATCCATCAGCTTTTTCACAAACAAAATTCTTCAAGAAATTTCTAAAGTCAACGATGAAAAAATCAGCAATCTAAAGATGGGCGAAGAACTTCGATTTGGCACTTACAAACGTATTCCTATTGACAATCATGGCAAATACCTCATCAAATTCACAGGTCGATTTAACCGAGTTCTGCCAGAAACTAGAGCGTTCAAGCATATTTCCTATTACGACATTTACAAAGATTCTACAAACATTGATCAATACGCCGGTAAAATATTCATTCTCGGATCTTCTGTTTCGGCACTTCTCGATATTGTGAACGGGCCCCACGAAGAAAATCTTCCGGCCATTCTCGTCCATGCCAATATCATCAAAAACATTCTCGAAGATGACTACATGACCATTCTAAAAGAACAATACCAGAATTATATAGTCATCTTGCTTGCCATTCTTTGCACGTTCATCGGGCTTTACTGCAGAAGTTTCGTATCGTTAATTAGCGCCATCAGCATCACTATTTTTTACATTCTGTTCGCTTACGTTTGTTTCAGGTACAACCTCTACATCGGCGTATCAAAACAAATATTAACAATCATTACCACAAACATGTTTGCAATGGTCGTACAGGCCGTCTTCGAAAACAAAGAAAAGCAATTTATCCGAAATACATTCCAGCAATTCTTATCCGAAGAAGTGATTGAAGAAATCATTCAAAGTGGTGAAATGCCACAGCTCGGTGGACAGGAATCCGTCATCACGGCATATTTCACGGACATCCAGGGATTTTCAACATTCTCTGAGCAAATTGGCAGCGCAGATCAGCTCGTTAAACTGCTAAACGAATATTTGACCGTCATGACCGATGTTCTTAAGATTAAGAACAAAGGAACTCTAGACAAATACGAAGGCGATGCCATTATCGCATTTTTCGGTGCGCCAAGACCATACGAAGACCACGCCAAACGTGCCTGCGATACCGCCCTCGATATGCAAAGCAACCTTTTGGAACTCCGCAAAAAATGGATTAGCGAAGGCAACAAATGGCCCAAAGTGGTGCACGAAATGCACATGCGAATCGGCATTAATACAGGTAACATAGTGACTGGATTCATGGGCACAACCACACGAAAAGACTATACCATGATGGGCGACGAAGTGAACCTCGCTGCACGTCTTGAAAGCATAGCCAAGCAATACGGAGCCTACATTCACGTGTGCAAGAATACAGTCGATCAACTGATAGAACAAAAAATTGACGGGCTGTACATTTTCCGTTCCCTCGACATTATCCGCGTTGTCGGTAAAGATGAACCTGTTGAAACATTTGAACTTTTGGCATACGCTAGCGATGACAACGCCATGGTTTTGGAAAAGCTGGTATCCATTTGGAAACCGGCTCGTGAAGCATACCTCGCGATGGAATGGGACAAAGCCATAGAACTCTTTACACAATGTCTAGACTTTGAGCCGCATCTTCCCGAACGCGATCCAGGAAGTAAGACATGTCCGAGTCAAGTTTTCATCAAGCGCTGCATCGCCTATAAAGAAAATCCGCCCGCAAAAGCAGGCGAAAAGTGGGATGGCATCTTTACCGCTACGGAGAAGTAGTTGGAGCCCTTCGGCAAGCTCAGGAACCTTGTAAGGTTGGTGAGCCTGTCGAACCAAAGTTCTAATTAAGCTCCATGTTGTCAATGAGGCGCGTCTTGCCGAAGAAAGCAGCGGCCAAGATAACAGCCTTTTCTTCGCCCAAAGCGCCATTGCACTTCTGCAAAGTCTTTTGGCTTGCGACTTCAACATACTGCACAACGCCACGAGCAGCCACAATCGACTTCACGACGGTATCGCGAATTTTCGAAACACTGCGTTCGCCCGCTTCGTAAGCAGCCTTAGCCGCCTTCAAGCCATTGTAAATGCCAAGTGCCTGAGCACGTTCTTCTTCCGTCAAATATTCGTTACGGCTAGAGCGAGCAAGGCCACTTTCTTCACGAACAATCTTCACGCGATGAATCTTGATGTTAAAGTTCAAGTCCTTCACCATCTTTTCGATCAAGAACACCTGCTGGTAATCCTTTTCGCCAAAGAAGGCATCGTTTGCGCCCGAAATCAGGAACAACTTGGAAACGACCGTCAACACACCGCGGAAATGTCCCGGGCGGTAAGCGCCGCAATACATGCTTTCGAGCTGTTCATCGCGAACAAGCGTCATCGGGTCGCCATCCGGATACATTTCCTGAACAGACGGAGCAAACACGAAGTCCGCGCCAATCGATTCCGCAAGTTTAGCATCAGCTTCCAAGCGCTTCGGATACTTGTCCAAATCCTCGTTCTTACCGAACTGGATAGGGTTTAAAAACACACTTACAACAGTCACATCGCACTCGCTCACGGAAGCCTTGATAAGAGCGCCATGACCTTCATGGAGTGCACCCATCGTTGGAACGAGACCGATTCTTTTCCCTTCTTTCGCGAGAGGAGCAAGCGCTTGACGTAGGGAATCGATAGACTTAATTATCTGCATGATTAGTTACCTTCTGGAACAAAATAAGTCGTTTGACTTGGGCAGGACGCAATTGCGTTCAATACCATTTGCAAATGGCTTTCGTTATGGACAAAATCAATGTTATCAGTATTGATAATCAATACAGGAGCGTCGGTGTAATGCCAAAAATGATGGTCGTAACGGTCCTGCAAATCGCTCAGGTAGTTACCGTCAATCGTCTTTTCCATCGAGCGGCCACGACCCCTGATGCGTTTTAAAAGCGTCGGAACGCTTGCTTGCAAATAAACAACGTAATCCGGCTTGCGGATATCGTGGTTCAAGGCGTTCGACACCTGGTCATACATTGTAAGTTCGTTTTCGGTGAGGTTCTGCGAAGCAAAGATGCGGTCCTTGTCAAACGTGTAATCGCTCACGAGCAAATCGTGGAACAAGTCGCTTTGCAATGCAGAATTCTGGAGCTGTTTAAAACGGTCAAGCAAAAAGAACAACTGTGTCTGGAAGGCATATGCCGCGCGGTTCTCGTAGAACTTGGGCAAGAAAGGATTATCCGCAAAATTCTCTTCGATAAACATCGCGTTCCAGCGTTCAGAAATGGTGCGTGCAAGTGAAGTTTTTCCAACGCCAATCACGCCTTCAATAGCCATAAAATGAATATTTTTGTCTGCAAGCATCAGGGTTCCTCCCCTTCTATGACGCGGAACGGAATTTTGTCTTCACGTTGAAGCAATTCCGAAAGCAAGTCCTTTACAGCCTTATTCGTCTTTGGATCCACCCAGTCCGGAGCAATGTCGTTAAGCGGCACAAGCACAAACTGGCGGTTATAAACCTGCGGATGCGGGATAGTCGGGCGACCAGTGCAAATTTCACAGCCAAAGAACAACAAATCCAGGTCCACTTCCCTAGAATTCCAATGTCCGCGGTCCTTGCGTCCAAGAATAAGCTCGGATCCCTTTAAATAGTACAGCAATTTTGTCGGGTCACCATCGTACCAAAAGCTCACAACCTGATTAAAATAAGGTCCCTGGCCAGCCGGTCCAACAGGTGGAGTCTCGTAAATCGGGCTTTCTACCCATCCCCCCGCACTCACGCGGCGGAGCATGTCCCTCCCGGCTTTCAAGTGGGCCGAGCGGTCTGGAAGATTGCTTCCGAGTGCTACATATACTCTATTTAAAGATTCCACGCCCCAAATATAGTCATTTTTAGAGTAGGATGTAGGAAGTAGACAGTAGGAAGTAAACGGCAGGCAATAAGAAGTACTTAGTTAATAGTTACTAGTTATTAGTTACTAGTGTTTCTAAAAATAAAATTTTCTTGTAACTTAGGACTTAGAAATCAAAACACATAATATTTTTCATAAAAAAAATTTTTTTTATGACATTTCACAAATTATTATGTATCTTTTAACCCGTTCCGCCATTTCGGAACATAATATTTAATCATCATTAAAATTTTTGGGGCAACAAAGCCCTTATTATCCATTCACTATATAAGTCTATTTCATTTTCTTGAAATATCTAATTATAGGACGCAATCGTGCCCAGAACACCTAAGAATCAAAATTTAGAACAAAACACCCAATCATCATCTTTGACGGACCTCGTTTATCCCGAAAGCACGGGAATCCCCGTACCCGACTACTTGGGAACTCCAGACAAACTTCCTGAGAATGTAGAAGAGGCACCTCAGCCGAAACGTCGTGGCAGGAAGCCGGGCTCCAAGACCAAAGTCCACAAGGAAGTCGAAACAAATTACCAGGCCGATGTAGAACAGGATTTCCAAGAAAAGAAAGAACCGGTCGATGGCATTGCAGCCGCCGAAAAGCGCCTTGCCGAACAGTACGGAGTTTCAAACATAGACGCTATTTCTGAACCGATTTTCGCTAGCGCTCCATCTTACGAAACTTCGAACGACCAACCGGGCGAACAAGCTATCTACACAAACGAAAACGCCGGCGAAGCCGCTCCGCAAAACGCAGAAGTTGCACAGCAAGGTGAAGGCCAAGCTGACCCGAACGCACCTCAGCAAGGCGATGCTCAGGCTCAAAACGGCGAAGGTCAGGACGACCGCCGTTTCAACAACCAGAACGGCAAATTCAACAAGTTCAATAAGAACAATAAGTTCAACAAGAACAATCGCAACAACCGCAATTTCCAACAAGAAGAATTTGTCGATGACTCTGCAACGCTCCCGGCACCGGGTTCCGAAGCCATTTTAAAGGCAAAGGAAAACTGGCTCAAATTCCGCAAGCTCTCCATGAGCGAATTGCAGGAACTCGCCGTGCAAAAGGAAGTGGACTTCCGCAGAATGCGTAAGCAGTCCCTCAACTACATTTTGCAGAGTCTCGAAAACGAAGGCAACATCATTTATACAGAAGGCGTCCTCGAAGTGACTCCGCAAGGCCACGGGTTCCTCCGCATGCCGGATCAGAACTACCAGACCAGCACCGACGATGTGTATGTTAGCCAAAACCTTATCCGTAAATTCAACCTCAAGATTGGCGATACGATTGAAGGCCTTGTGCGCACGCCTCGCGAACAAGATAAGTACTTCTCGATGCGCCGCATTGACCGCGTGAATTTTGAAGAACCGGACAAGATGCGCCGTCGCGTGGCATTCGAATATTTAACGCCGATTCACCCGGAAGAAAAGATCCACCTCGAATGGAACGAAACGGAATACAGCACCCGTATCATGGACTTGTTCTCGCCTATCGGTAAGGGACAGCGTAGTATCATTCTTGCACCTCCGCGTACCGGTAAGACCGTTCTCTTGCAGAACGTAACCCGCGCCATCGCAAAGAACCATCCTGAAATCATCCTCATCACGCTCCTCATCGACGAACGCCCGGAAGAAGTCACCGAAATGCGTGACATCATCACGGAAATCAAGGAAAAGGCAGCCGACAAGGGAATCGAAATCAAAGCAGAAGTCGTTGCCTCCACATTCGATGAACCGCCTGAGCACCATACCCGCGTGGCAAATATGGTTTTGGAAAAGGCAAAGCGCCTTGTGGAAAGCCAGAAAGACGTCGTGATTTTGCTCGACTCCATCACGCGTTTCGCTCGTGCAAACAACGTTGTAATTCCGCACTCCGGCAAGATTCTCTCCGGTGGTGTGGATGCCAACGCCATGCAGTTCCCGAAAAAATTCTTCGGTGCCGCCCGTAAAATTCAGGACAAGATTCGCACCGTCAAAAACGAAGACGGTTCCATCAGCGAAGAAGTCCAGAAGAACGGCTCCCTCACCATCATCGGTACCGCTTTGATTGAAACCGGTAGCCGCATGGACGAAGTGATTTTCGAAGAATTCAAGGGAACCGGTAACATGGAACTCGTGCTTGACCGCCGCATCGCAGAAAAGCGCATCTGGCCCGCCATTGACGTATTCAAGTCCGGCACCCGCAAAGAAGAACGCTTGCTTACGCTCCTCGAACAGAATGCCGCCTGGAACTTCCGTCGCGGTAGTCAGAACGAGACGGAAACGGGCATCATGGAGAACCTGCTTAAGCTCATGAGCAAGCTCAAGACGAATGCCGAACTCCTCGCCGTCCTGTCCAAGCCGAAAGTCTAACGAAATTTGGCGGAACGCTCACAAGGCGTTCCGCTTTTTTTTACAATGTTCCCCAGCCTCCGCACGGGCTGTTCTTTTTAAGCCTGTCATGCCCGCCTCCGAGCGGGCATCTCCCTTTTTACAAGCAAAAAATTTTTACGTTTACTATTGAAATTTTATAATAGCGCAATCGCAACTATCCTCATTGCGAAAAACGCTCACAACTTACGTCATTGCGAGACCCCTGTAAGGGGCCGAAGCAATCCATAAAGCTTAAAAAGGACACTAAAATGAACTCAACGATTTTCTTTGCCGGTACTGGCAACATGGGCGGGGCCATTCTCCGCGGTCTTTTGAACGCAGGCACCGACGCCAAAAACATTTTCTTCTTTGACCCAAGCGACAAGGCTGCCGAAGCCGTGAGCGCCCTCGGTTGCGTCCGCGTCAAGAGCTTTGCCGAAGGTATCGAAAAGGCTAACGTCACATTTCTTTGCGTAAAGCCGCAGATTTTCAAGCTCGTCGCCGCCGAATGGAAGGCTGCAGCAGCAACGCTCAAGAGCGAAAAGACATTCATCAGCATCATGGCTGGCGTTGTCCGCAAGAACCTCATCGAAGTTCTCGGCGAAAAGAACCAAGTGCTCCGCGTGATGCCGAACTTGCCGCTTACCGTTGGCAAGGGCTCTGTTGGCCTTGCTACAGACGGAGTCTCCGAAGAAACGCTCAAAATTGCAGAAGAAATTTTCGGTAACATCGGCGTGACCTGCCGCGTTGCAGAATCTCTTATCGACGCCGTCACCGGACTTTCCGGCAGCGCCCCCGCTTACGTCTTTGAATTCATCGAAGGCCTTACCCGCGGCGGCGTTAAAGCAGGCCTCACCCGCGATGTCGCCCTCAAGCTCGCCCTCGGCACCATCGAAGGCAGCGTTGAACTCGTGAAACAGTCCGGCAAGAGCCCAAGCGACCTCTGCGCCATGGTTTGCTCTCCGGCAGGCACGACCATCGCAGGTATCGACGCCCTCGAAGAAGGCGCATTCCGCAGCACGCTCATCAAGGCTGTCGTCGCCGGCACGAACCGCAGCAAGGAACTGGGAAAGTAAACAGTAGACGGTAGACAGTAGGAAGTAGACTGTATTAAGTTTGGCGGCAAAGCCGCGATTATAAACTTCCGACTTCCAACTTCCTACTTCCAACTAAAATGCCTTCCATCGATTTTTTCACAAAAGAGACTGCAACGTCCTCGTTCATCTTGGACGTTCTTTCTTCTGTGGATAATAAGGTCGATGTTCATACCCCAACCAATGACGATTCGCCTGAAATCGCAGAAGCGCTCCGAGCTCCGCTCGCGGCTATTGTCATTTGGGATTTAGATTCTTTTACCGCAAAAAACGTAGAATTGCTTTCAAGCCTCCGCGAGCACAATCCAGACTCCATGATTCTCGCCTACGCCGAAGCCCCCGAGCGCCACGCCACTGTTTCTAGCAAACTTTACGATGCGATCCTTTCAACTGAAGCGTTGCGCCTTCACTTGATGAGCAAAATTTCACGTCTCAAGGAAATCTACAACGCCAAACGAGTTTTTCGCGAAAGAATGTCGCACCTCGTCGGCAAAAGCGATGCCATAAAACGTTTGCGCAAGAACGTAGAACGCGCCATTTTGCATACAGGCCCAGTGCTCATTCAAGGAGAATCAGGAGTCGGCAAGGACTTGATTGCACGCGCTATTGCCTGCGTTTACGACAAATTCGTTACCGTCAACTGTAGCGCTATTCCCGAGGCACTTTTCGAAAGCGAACTTTTCGGGCACACACGCGGAGCCTTTACGGGAGCGCAAAACGAGCGCATCGGCTTATTCGAAGATGCCAACGGCGGAGCCATATTCCTCGATGAAATCGGCGACATGCCTCTGCACGCTCAAGTCAAGCTTTTGCGAGTCATCCAGAATCACGAAATCCGCCCCATTGGCGCCAACAAAACACGCCACATCAACGTACGCATCATCGCGGCCACCAACCGTGACCTCAAAGAAGAAATTTTCGAAAAGCGTTTCCGCGAAGATCTTTACTACCGCCTAAACGTCATTCCAATGCAGCTTTCACCGCTCCGCGACCGCAAAGAAGACATTGAGGATTTAGCAAATTACTTTATCCGTCAGTATGCTCCAGCAGGCGAACCTTACACACTCTCGCCCGATGCTTTGAAAAAACTCCAGGAGCATAACTGGCCCGGAAACATTCGCGAACTCGAAAACGTCATCCAGCGCGCGCTTTGCTTTACAGACCCCGGAGTTTTAAATCCCGAAGACCTGCAAATCGACGAAGATTCACGCAAAATTTCAGGATTTTCAAGCGCCGATAGCGCCACCATCAAAGCTTATAACGCCAATAGCTATGACGACTTCCGCAATATGCAACTCGACGAAGAACGCGAATTTTTAAAATCAACCATCCGCAATTGCGATGGATCTGTAAGCCTTGCCGCCGAACGCCTTCACATGAACCGCACCGCGCTATACAACCGCCTCGCCCGCCTTGGCTTAAGCGTTAAAGACGTTCAATCTTAAAGCCGCGCTTGCGAAGCGTTTCAATCACATTGTCTTTTTCAAGCGCCAAATGCGCTACACCCACAACAACAAAAACTTTCCTGTCTTCACGCAAAAAAGTAGCTATTGAATCAGCCATTTTTGCGTTGCGGTTCACGTAAATACGTTGTTCAAACTCATCTTTAAATTTGCTTTCATGCAAAGGCATTTCATCATTTTCGCCATCATCCAGCAAGCGGCGCAACATGTCATCATCGCCCGTTTTCCAAGCTTGCATCAGATTTGAAACCAAAGATTCAAATTCTGCAATTTCATGCAAAGTCGTCTTTAAATAGTAAACTCCAGCCGAATCCGATTCCGTTGTATCCGCAAGAGCGCCAATTTGTTCTTCAGCCGTTTCCAAACCGATAATCGCCTTGCCATCCATCGCCGCACGATCTAGCAGCACGTAATCAATTCCATATTCTGGATTCAAACCCGCCTGCATAAACGCATACGAACTGAGCGTCATTGCCGCAAGCCACGGACGAGTTTTCTCAATCATTACAATCGGAACATCCCAAGCCGTACAAAGGCTATCTACTGTATTCCACATGTCCTGCGGCAACAAATCGCGAAGCGTTCCCTCAGCAAGCATTCCTTGCGCTGCCGATTGCTCCCCCACTTCTTTCACGACTTCTTCATCGTTCATGTTGAGTTCTACAGCAAGTTCATCCGCATGCGCAAAAGCAGAATCAATTACAGGTGCAAGCGGATAAAGAGTCGAATCGGCCAAATGAATACTCCCCAGCACCCATACCGAAGAATTTTCATCGGACACTTTCCAAAAGAAATGTTTGCTTTCTGGCTGAGACGCATTTTTTTTTGAAGTCCCCGAACAAGCAATCAAGCAAGCCGCCAAGAGTACATAAAATAAAGCAAACAAAGTATATATTTTTTTCATAAAATAAATCTTAAAAATTTTACAGCAAAGAGCTTTTAATAGCGTTCAACTACATAGCCCCGATTTCTGAGATTTTCAATCACGTTGTGTTCTTCAAAAGCCAAATGGGCAGCACCCACTACGACAAAAACGTTTCTATCGTCACGCAAAAAACTGGCAACAGAATCTGCCATTTTCGCATTGCGATTTACCAAAAGACGTTGTTTAAACTCTTCCATATACAGCACTTCGCTCGGTGTGTAATCTTGCGTGTTTTCTTCTGACAACATACTATTCAACAGTTCATCATCGCCCGTTTTCCAAGCTTTAACCAAATCTCTTATCGAAGGTTTAACTTTAGGAAGTTCGCGTATAGCAGACTTCAACAAGCAAATGCCAGCCGAATCGGATTCCGACGAACCCGCTAACGCCTCAACTTGCTCTTCTGCAGTTTCCAAGCTGATGATAGGTTTACCACCCTCTGAGGCCTTCCGCATGAACACATTATCAAACCCATATTCAGATTTCAACCCAGCCTGCATATACGCATAAGTGCTAATACTCGAAGCTACCAACCAAGGTCGCATCGATTCAAACGTACTCACAGGCAAATTCCATGCAGAGCAAAGACTATCTAAAGAATACCACAATGTTGTTGGCAATAAATCCCATAAAGTTCCCTCAAGAAGCATTCCACGCCGATTGATCAGCCACTGTACTTCGCTTGATGTATAAGCATCACTCATATTTATTTCAACAGCAAGTTCACTCGCCGCATTAAAAGCAGAATCAATCACCGTTGGAAGTGGGTAAAACGAAGCATCAGCCACATGGATACTCCCCAGCAACCATACCGAAGAATTTTCATCCGACACTTTCCACAAAAAGTGTTTGTCCCCCCAATCCACTGACGGTTCCGGTAATACTGACGATTCAGAACACGCCACCAACCATGCCATGCAGCATGTCAAGCAAGTCCCCAGCAAAGCACGAATTTTTTTCATTATTTTCATCCTCCCTAAAGAAATCAATTTAAATATACACAACTAAAAAAGATCTGTCCAATCAAGCAATCCATTTTTACGAGCTTCGTCCGCAGGCGCCACACGCACAGCACCACCATTCACCACCATAATTCTATTGCAATAGCGTTCCGCATATTCCACAGAATGAGTCGAAACAATGATGCCCATATTTCGTTCCGTTACGATTTTCTTAAGCAACCGGAATAGCGCGTGGCTACGCGGAATGTCCAAGAACGCATTCGGTTCATCGAGCAACAAGACCTTCACCTGTTGCGCCACAGCCTCCGCTAAAAACACGCGGCTTCGTTCGCCATCGCTCAGTTCTGCAATCGGGCGATTCGCAAAATTCGCAACATCCAAAAGCGCCATCGATTCCTCGACAATGCGTTTGTCTTCTTCCGTGCGACTGTCAAAAATTCCAGAATAGGGGGATCGGCCTAAACGAACAAATTCACTCACACTCATGCGAGGCGGTACAGCACTCGACATGCGCACCAGCGAAATAATCTGCGCACGTTCACGCGGAGCCCAATTTACAAGCGGTTTCCCTTCAAGCGAAACCTCGCCCGCAACCGGCGAAAGCAAGCCCGCAAATGTTTTCAACAGCGAACTTTTGCCGCACCCGTTCTCGCCCATCAAGGCCACAACCGTTCCAGGCGTAAGCGCAAAATCAAACGGCTCATTCATTGTCGAGAGCGCATTGCCATAACCCACAAGCAAATTTTTGCATTCCAACAAAACAGAAGATTTTTTCAATTCACTCATCAACGCCCCCTACATCCGCGCACCAGAACCGCGCACAAGCACCCACATAATCACGGGAACGCCCACAAGCGAGAGCACTGCATTCAGCGGCACCGAAGCAGGGAAAAGCCCGCCCAAAAGCGCAAGCGCAATCCCGCAAAACGCAGCCCCCGGCAAGAGCACGCGATGATTCGTCGTCTTGAAAAGCAAATACGCCAAATGCGGAACCGCAATTCCAATAAAAGCAACAGGCCCGCAAAACGCCGTCGTTGCCCCCGCCAAAAGACTTGCCCCAAGCAACACGCAAATTTTGGAACGCTTCACGTTGAGCCCAAGTCCATGCGCAAAATCGTCTCCCAGCAAAGCAGCATTCAAATAACGGAGCGAAAAACCAATCAGCGCCATGCCCACAATAACAGTAGACACAAAAATCCAAACGTCTCCAAGCGTCACACGGCCAAAGCTACCCATGCCCCACGCCACATAAACACGCAGCGATTCCGAAGAGTTCCCAGCAATCAATACGCTCACAATCGAATCGATAAAGTATCCCGTCAAAAGCCCGACAATCAAAAGCACACCCGTCTGTGCAAAACGGCTCGCCGCAAACATCACGACAAGCGTCACGAGCAAAGCCCCAAGCGCTGCCGAGCCCAGCACGCCGACACTTCCAAAGCCAATACCCGCCAAAAGCGCAAGCGCCACACCGAGACTTGCGCCACTGCTAATGCCAAGCACAAACGGCCCCGCAAGCGGATTCCGAAACACCGTCTGTAGCGACAAGCCCGACACAGCAAGCGATGCGCCTGCAAGCACCGCCGCAATCATCTTCGGGATTCTCAAGTTCCACAAGATATTCGACGAAACATCCGCACCCGGGCTAAACAGCGCCTGCACCACATCTGCAAACGGGATGTTCACCGCGCCAAAGCAAAGCGTCGCCACACACAACAAAAAAATCAAAACAATCAGGGTCACAAACCCAATCAACAACCGCCGCAAAATAAGCCTCCGCGAAAAAATTTAAAACAAGTCATCCAGCGTAAGTTCTTTCTGAACAAAACCACTGTACTTATTATGCTTTAAACCAAACGAAGTCACCATCGTGAACATGACAGATTTTTTCGTATTCGTCTCCGAAATAAAAGCCTCTATCTTTTTTTCAAAATTTTCGCAGTCACTCTTTGTAATTTCGTATTCCGTCTTAGAAAATTTCATTTCACACAGATTTATCGTCTGATCAGCCCTATCAATAAGCAAATCAATTTGAGCACCTTTAACTTTATTTTTATGCGTACGCCAACTGCAAACACGGCTTTGAACACCTGATATTCCAAGCGCATTTTTCATTTGAGCGACATGATTCAGGCAAAGCATTTCAAACGCAAGCCCGCTCCACGTTTTGAACAATGGCGACCGAAGCGAATTTGTCCAGAAATGGTCATCCTGATTTTTATTTTCGGATTCAAAGTAAAAATGAAACAACGTAAAAGGATCAATAAGTTGAATAAGTACATCCCTTTTGGTATTTCCAATAGGAGTGTATTCTCGCGTAAAACCGCACTGTTCCAATTCCGTCAAAACAGTCGAGAAAGCCTTATTGTTATTAAGCCCAGTCGTATCCAAGATTTCCTTTCTTGTCATTCCCATTTTCTTGGTTGCAAGAGCTTCTATAACAGCTTCATGCCCAGCACTTTGTTTAAACAAAGACCTGTATAAATTCTGAAATTCAAGTCGCAACTCGCCAATTCTCGAAAACACAAGCCTGTCAATATTTTGGGCAACACTTTCATCAACATTCATCAGGGAATAATAATAAGGAACCCCTCCAAACGCCATATAACATTCCGCAATTTCTTTTCGACGATAGCCAAAGCCATAAATCTTAAAATATTGTTCCGCCTCGTTCAGTGTAAACGGAGCTATCTCTATTTGATGAGTAACGCGGTTGTGAAGCCCACCCCGATTGCAAATTAATTTGTCAATCATCCAAGATGTAGCAGAACCGCATACAATCAATTTGATATCATTCCGATCAGAAGCAAAGCTATTCCAAAAATGTTCCAAAGCCCCCACAAATAGAGACCTTGCCGTATCAAGCCAAGGCAACTCATCAATAAAGACAATTTTTTTTTTCGAACCAAGGCTATCCAAATACCGTTCTAATTGGTCAAAAGCCGACAGCCATGTTGTCGGTTTGGAACACTCTCCAATTTTTTTCTGCAAAGCAAGTTGAAAATTTTCCAGCTGTGTCACCAAAGAAGCAGTTTCCATTCCAGAAAAAGAAAAAACAGCATTTTTTCCAACAACTTGACGTATAAAAAAAGTTTTGCCTACACGCCGCCGCCCATAAACAGCAATAAACTCCGACTTATCGGATTCAAGGTATTTTTGAAGCAATTGAGTTTCTTTTTCACGGCCAACCAAAACAGGCTGCATAGAGAGGCCTCCTTTCCTCAATAATATAATAAAAAAAAATCCATTTCAGCACTTTTCAACACGAAAATTGCTGAAATCAATATTAAAACAAACCATTTCAGCACTTTTCAAAACAAATATTGCTGAAATGACTATAAAAATTCATAATTTCAGCACTTTTAATTTTTCAAACGCAATAAACCCAATCAACAGCCGCCGCAAAAAAGCACCTCCAATTAGACTTTTTCAATTTAAAAATAGCTAAACAGAAATCTGTCTAGCCTTTACTTTAATTTACCAATTTCTGGTATTTTCAAAAAAAACTAAAAAGACAATATCGCATTCGCACCAAAGCTTGCATTAGCCAAATTCAGTGTAGGAACAACCCTTAACTGAACAGACTGCCATCCTTCTTGCAGCATCCTTACTTTATAACGATCCAAAGCCTCTTGATATTGGTCTCGTTTGATTGCATGTTCTTTGCGAACATTGTATTTATGAATGTTATAAGCAAGAACAGGTATCCCCAAAAGGTAAAATGGAATGGAGACACCTATTGACACTCCACCAGCAACCCTATCAAAAACCTCACCCCACCCATCATCACTATCACTTGTTTCATTTATCGCGTAAATTCCAATAGCAAGAAAAAATGTTCCTACACAAACAAGTCCACCACCAAATACAATACCCTCAATGTTTGCTCCATACGAAGCGTCTTTATTTTCAAACTCAATCAATTCTTTATAAATATCAACACTATCCAACTCAACTAGATAATAAACATTTTCTACTTCCGACGAAGCTTCAGTTTCGGGCACCCCGCGAAAATCAGACATATCATCCGCAAAAGCAAACGACAAACCAGCAACTAGGAGAATCAAGAAAAATAACTTATTATTCATTTTATACGCTTCCAAAAAGAAATAATTCCACCATGTTAAGTTTTCACTCTAAAGTAACCATATAAATTCGCAGCTTTAGGTTTTCCCCTATAAATCTATATTAAATTATACAAAATAATTTGTTCCACTAATAAATTTAAATTTTTCACTACAGCTAATTTTCAACCCATGTTGCCAGCAATAAAATCAACAGGCAAGGATGGGGTGGGCGCAAAGAGGGGCCCATGCAGCCTTCGTAACTCCAAGCAGAACCCTACCCGCATCTTGAAATTTCTATCTTTCTTACCATGCTCGACTATTCTCAAGTTCCAAGTCCTTGTTTCGTACTTGACGAAACACGTCTCCGCCGCAACATGGAAATCCTCGATGATATCCAGAAAAAGACCGGCGTCAAAATCATCTGCGCCCTCAAGGGTTACAGCTTCTGGCGTTCTTTCCCGCTCATTGGCGAATACCTCGCCGGCGCCACCGCCTCTAGCCTTAACGAAGCTCGCCTTGCGCGCGAAGAGATGAACAAGGAAGTTCACGTTTTCGCACCGGTTTACGAAGACGACGAAATCGACGCGATTCTTGATACCGCCGACCACATCACGTTCAACAGCTTTTCGCAATGGCAGCGTTTCAAGGACAAGACGCTTGCCCACGGCGTGAGTGCCGGCATCCGCGTGAACCCGGAATACTCCTCAGTCGAGACCGACATTTACAACCCCTGCGGCAAGTACTCCCGCCTCGGCGTAACCGAAATCGAATTCAAGCCAGAACTCCTTGACGGTATCGAAGGGCTCCACTTCCATGCGCTTTGCGAACAAGATTCCGACGCGCTCGAAATTGTCCTTGCCGAATTCGAAAGACACTTCGGCAAGTTCCTTCCGCAAATGAAGTGGGTGAACTTCGGCGGCGGTCACCACATCACGCGTAAAGACTACCATCGCGATGATTTAGTCCGCATCCTCAAGGAATTTTCGGCACGCTACCCGCACTTGCAAATCATCATGGAACCGGGCGAAGCCATCGGTTGGCAAACAGGCGAACTCGTCGCCAGCGTTGGCGATATCGTCCACAACGAAATGGACATCGCCATCTTGAACGTTTCCGTCAGTGCACACATGCCGGACTGCCTTGAAATGCCGTACCGCCCGAATATCATCGGTGCAGCACTCCCGCGCGAAAAAACTCATACGTACAAACTTACAGGCAATTCTTGCCTCGCCGGCGACCAGCTCGGTGACTATTCGTTCGACGAACCGCTCAAAGTTGGCGACCGCATCATCTTCGAAGACATGATCCATTACACGATGGTCAAGACCACGTTCTTCAACGGAGTGCGCCACCCGAGCATCGGCAAGTTTGACGAAAGCGGCAAATTCCACCTGCTGCACAAATTCACGTACGAACAGTTTAAGGAGAAGCTATAAGCGGCTTCGCCGCAGTGATTAGTAGACAGTAGGCAGTAGACAGGGAAACGCAATGTCAAAACAGTTTTTCTCACTGTCATTCCCGGCTCCGACCGGGCGGACAGCACTTGGCAACTTGTTGCCTTAGTGCGCATGGCCACCTTTAGGTGGGAATATCCTTGAGTGGTTAAGGATATCAAAGATGGGCATGACAAAGAAAGACTTTATGAGCGAAAAATGAAATTCAAAAGCGAAGACGATACATACAACTGGGCGTTGCAATTCGCCAAAGAACTCAAGGTCGGCGACAAGGTTGCTTTGTACGGGAATCTCGGCGCTGGCAAAACCGTCATTAGTCGCGGCATCTGCAAAGGGCTCGGTTTCGACGGCACCGTCTGTTCACCAACCTACACCATCCTCCACGAATACCCGAACAACCCGCCCATTTTCCACTTCGACCTTTACCGTCTCGAAGGAGGCGCCGATCTTTATGAAGTCGGTATGGACCCTGACTATCTCGAAAGCGGAATCAGCCTCATCGAATGGCCCGAACGCCTAGAAGAAAACGACGCAGGCATCACCCACGTCGTCAAAATTCAAATTGTTTCCGAAACTGAACGCGAAATTACTGTCGAGAAAATCGCGAAATAATATTTCAGTAGTTAGTGATTAGTGGTTAAGGAACAGTAGGAAGTAGTCGGTAGGAAGTAGGAAGTGTTTTATAATCGCGGCAAAGCCGCCTAACTATCTAGCTATTACTGTTTACTGCCTACTAACCACTGTTTACTAATCACTACTGACTAAATCACCTATTGCGCTTTTTTGCGCTTACCCTTGCGAGCAAGTTTCTTGTTCGCCTTTTGAATCGAATCAGCAACAGCCTTTGCACGGAGTTCCGCAGCAACCTGAGCTAAAGAATCAGCAATCGCCTTTTCCCTTGCAATCGAATCGGCGCGAGCAGCGGCGGCAGCCACACAAGCCTTAACTTCTTCGCTATTGGCAATCTTACTCCAATCCTTGCGGTCACCCTGGCTCAAAAGCATCGGGCCCTTGTAATCCTTCACTATATTATATGCAGCCACCGTATCGCGGGCAGCCATAGCGCCCATGGCATCGGCATACAAATCCTTCTGCTGGTTGCGCATATCTTCAATAGCGCCCAAGCGGTTCTGGCGGAGGATTTCCATGGAATCGCTCACGAAACTCAAGTCCCACGTTTCGTTATAGCAGGCTTCAGCATCTGCATACTTCAAAACGTTTGTTTCTGCAGCGACATACATGGCATCGCACGAGGCAAACACTTCTGCACTTTGCTGCTTTGTATATTGGTACCAGTAATACCCGCCCACGATTAAACCGGCGAGCACGAGCAAGAACACACCGTCTTGCCAACCCATAATCGGCGTCTGCGAAAGCTTCGGTCTCCCATTAATGGTTTCACCGGCTTCCAGTTTTTCTTCAGCCTCGTCAAACGGGCTCTTTCCATTCAAAAAACTAAACATATATTAGTCCTACTTTTTTGAAATTGCGTCAAAGACGCGTGCATATAAATAAATCTGTTTCATCAAGCTAGCAAATCCATTCGAACGCGTCGGCGAAAGCCCCACATTCAACCCAATCTGCTGGAAAAACGTCGGGTCCACCGAAAGGATATCTGCCGGAGTCATGTCATTGAAAATCTGCAAGGCAAGCGCACCCAAGCCACGGCTAATGAGCGGGTTCGTCGTACCGCCTTCGACATCCATTTCAAAATGAATTTTTCCGTTTTCAAATTTCGGCACAAGATACATCGTCGAAGCGCAACCCTGAATTATGAACTTTTCGGCCTTGAGCGAAGCATCCATGCCCTTGTGCTCACGAGCCAAATCCAAGAGGAATTTCCACTTGTCATCCGGATCGCTAAACGAAGCGAACTTGGCCCTAATCTTTTCTTGACGATCAACAATACTTTCTGACATACTCATATTAGTGCAAAAAAGAACGCATTTTCCAAATTACCGACGGACAAGACCACAACACAGCAAAGAAAATCCGGAGCAAAGTTTGCTTCTCGCGCGGGAGCTTCGACAAGCGTTTTGCCGCCTTATCAAACTGCTCGTCCTTGATTTTTGCAAGTCCGGGTTTCGCCTTTGCAATCTGCAAATGGGACTTTCCCAAAGAAGACATCCAGCGGTCAAGGACAGAAGCTTCGATGCGAGCACGGGATGCGTCATCTGTAGCATTCAGCCATTCGTGAACCGCTTCCGCAGTAATCTTTCCGCTCAAAAGCGCTTCGACAATCCCCGAACGGCTCATCGGGTTTACGCAACTGGCGGCATCCCCCGCCTTAAAAAGCCCGCACTTGGCAAGCGGCTTGTTGGACTGGCCGCAAGCAATCATGCCACCATAAATAGCCTTGATACTAGCACCTGGATAATGGGTATCAATAAAATGCTTGAGCTTTTCGCGCAAAGGCATATCGGGCTTTACATCTTTCGCAAGAACAAAACCAATATTTACTTCCTTGCCATCACGCGGGAAAATCCAGCCGTAACCGCCCGGGAATTCACTCCCGTAAAACAAATCGATATGGTCGCGCTTGTGTTCGATACCCTCGGCCACCGCAAAAATTCCCGGTTCCAAGTCAGTATCACCCGATTCAATCCCTTCTAGGCATGGGATTCCACGAGTGAGGCGGCAGCCCGGGCCCGTTGCATCGATAACCGTTTTTGCCGAAATTTCAAAGAATTCTTCGCCCACCTGGACATTCAAATTCCAGCCATTTTCGCTACGCGAAATGCTTTTAACAAGAGCGTCAAAACGGCACTCCACGCCCGCTTCAACGCAGGCATCGGCAATCGCATGATGGAATTTGGAACGGTCGAGCAAACGCCCACAATCTTTACTGTAAAATTCAGCCTTGTAACCCTTGGGCGAGGTAAAGTAAATACCGGAAATACTCCCGCGCACCCAAGATTCGTCGATCGGCCACAATTCGTTCAAACGATGGGTAGATACAGCTTCGGCGCAAAAAATAGGCTCTTTCCAAGGTTCCTTTTTATCCAAAAGAAGGATTCGTCCGGCACCGCCTGTCATTTTTCCTAGCTGGAAAGCAGCCATAAGACCGGCAGGCCCCGCACCGCAAATCACCGCATTGTAAGAATTTGAACGAAAAGTTGTCATTTCAACGTAAAATTAGTATTTATTTGGTCAGTTTTTATTTTTCATTGTTAGTTTTGCAAATTTTTTAGTTATTTTAGGGCTATCCGTTATTTGATTTACTTTTTCATAAAGGGAATTTGACTATGAATATGAAGAACGTCTATAAATTTGGTCTCTGCCTCCTTAGTGCTCTTGCGCTTAACGTGTCTGCGCAAGACTTCAGAGGTAAGGACCTGAATACATCCTTCCGCGACAAGCGTATCGACAACTATCAGTTCCAGAAGGCAAGAGCCGTCAAGGGCGTTACGGACTTCCAGCGCTCTGCCGGTGAGTCTCCGGACTTCGAAGGCGCAAACCTTCCCGAAGTCTCTTTCCGTAATGCCGTGATTAGCGGCGCAAACTTCGAAGGCGCAAACCTCAAGGGTGCAACGATTAGCGGCGCAGACATTCGTTCTGCAAACTTCGAAGGTGCAAACCTCGAAGGCGCAAACCTCTATCGTGCAACTCTTCTCGATAGTAAATTCCCGAAGGCCAACCTCAAGAACGCCCGCATGGACGCTATGAAGGTCTCTGACGAATGCGATTTCAGCAAAGCTGACCTCACTCAGGCTTCTGCTATGGACATGGACCTTACCCGTGCCGACTTCAGCAAGGCTAACCTCACCAATACGAACTTCTCCCGTTCCTTGATGGCTAATAGCGACCTCCGCAAGACCACCATGGAAAAGACGGACTTCACGGCTTGCAACCTCATCGCTGCAAACTTCAAGGGCGTCTCGCTCAACAATGTGAACTTCGCCAAGGCCGGTCTTTCTCAGGCTAACTTCAGCGGTGCAACGTTCAACAACGTGAACCTCCAGGAAGCAGACCTTTCCTTGACCACCTTCAATGACGTGGACCTTTCCAGAACCCAGCTCCAGAAGGCTAAGTTCGCCCAGTCCAAGGTCAAGAACATGAAGTTCAACAACCAGGACTTGAACGGCGTTATTTTCGACAAGGGCGATGTTTCCAAGAGCACCTTCGACAAGACCAAGCTCAACAAGGCTTCCTTCTTCGATGCTAGCGTTAGCAAGAACGTGTTCAACTACACCGAACTCATGAAGGCCGTGTTCGACGGTGCATACGTCTTCAAGGACATCTTCGACAACGCCGACCTCACCAAGGCAAACTTCGCCAACTCCACCATCGAACGCTCTGCATTCAACAATGCACAGCTCTCCGGTGCAAACTTCTCCGGTGCTAAGCTCATCAAGGTTACCTTCCTCAACGCCAAGATGGAAGGTGTCAAGATCGATGCCGACACCAAGATGGAAGACGTGGACTTCTCCGGTGCAGACTTGACCGGTGCAAAGATTGAAAAGTTCACCGCCAAGAAGGTGACCTACAACGAAAGAACCAAGTTCCCGGCCGGCTTTGATCCGCGCGCCTACGGTTTCAAGAGACCGGGCGAAAAATAAGCCCAATTGAATAACGGAAATTAGGGACGCTCAATCGAGCGTCCTTTTTATTTTACTTCTCGCATCCCTCTGATCCCAGACCTCTAACCATTGTTTACTAACCACAAACCACATCCAAACCCCTAACAACTACTTCTTATCCATGAGCCAGTTGATTGCATCAGAAAGGCTATGGACTTTCACGACTTTCATGGAACCTACATTTTCGGAAAGCTTGCAACTCGCAGGCACTACAGCTTCAGTCATTCCCAAACGATGAGCTTCTTTTAATCGCTGTTCCAAGAGGCTTACGCCACGCACCTCGCCAGACAGTCCAAGTTCGCCAATCGCAATCGTCTGCCTAGATATCGGTATGTTCAAATGATTGCTTGCAACAGCAAGTGCAAGCGCCAAGTCCGACGAAGCATCGTTCACCTTCATGCCTCCAGCGATACTAGCAAACACATCCGACGCCCCAATCGTCACACCTCCAAACTTTTCCAAAAGCGCGAGGATAATCGTCAAACGCTTCGGGTCAATCCCCGCCGCCACTCGCTGCGGCACGGCAAAATTGGTCTGGTTCACAAGCGCTTGCGTCTCAAACAACAGCGCCCGAGAACCTTCCATCGTACAGCAAACGGCACTCCCTGGTGTGGGCGGCACGCCTTCCTGCAAAAAGACCTTACTCGGGTTGAGCACCGGATTGAGTCCGTGACTCGTCATCTCGAAAACGCCAATTTCATCTGTCGCGCCAAAGCGATTTTTGATGGTTCGCAAAAGCCTGTACTGATGATTCCGGTCGCCCTCGAAATACACCACCGTATCGACCATGTGCTCCAAAATTCTCGGACCGGCAATCTGCCCGTCCTTCGTCACATGCCCAATCAAGATTGTAATGCAACCGGAATTTTTCGCAAAGACCATCAAGTCGAGCGTACATTCGCGCAACTGAGTTGCGCACCCAGGCGTTCCCGCAAGGTCGCTCTTATAAACCGTTTGGATAGAGTCTATCACAAGCACCTGAGGCTTCACCTCACGTGCCTGTTCCAAAATCTTTTCGAGATTCGTTTCGCAAAGGAGCATCATGTCGCTCCCCGAAACGTTCAATCGCTCACTGCGGAGCTTCACCTGGCACGCACTTTCTTCGCCGCTCACATATAGCGCTTTGACACCCGCCGCATTCATGGTAGCAAGAGTCGTAAGCACAAGCGTGGATTTACCAATGCCAGGATCGCCGCCAATCAGTACCAAGCTACCCGGAGCAAAACCGCCCCCCAGCACTCGGTCGAACTCCGAATTCGCCGTACTCAAGCGGCGCGTATCTTCCGTCGCCACATCCTTGAGCAAAACAACCTTGTGCACCGGGCCACCGAGCCCGCGCCCAGCACGCCCAACCTCAGCGACTCTTTCAACTACATGTTCTTTAAGGGAACTCCACGCTCCGCAAAACGGGCACTTGCCTGCCCACTTGGGAGTCGTATTTCCACATTCCGTACAGAGATACTCAATTTCTTTTTTAGACTTATTTAGTGCTACCATGAGCACCAATATAACAAAACGTACTGACAAAAGGTGTCAGCACGATAAATAATGCACAAAAAAGCAGGGATTATTTTATTTTTTTACAGTCTCGATATTTTCATTCTGAAGTTTCAAGATGATATCGCCAGAATCCGGATCCATCATCATACTAAAACTTGATCGAATGGTAAAAAAGGTATTCTCGATATCATAGCTCACATCCAGCGGCGGCACGATATTCTTATTAAAGTAATCGAGAATCAACTTTTCACGAGTGTAATCTACTGTTTTTCGAATATTTGCAAAATCATTCAACATCAAAGTTCTCAAAAAGCGGTAGTGAGCCTCGTAAGTATATTTATCCGTGAGTTCCGCCGGAATGTAAGTAATACCATCCATTCGAATCACGGGCGAATTCTTCGTCAAGTTCCAGAATAAAAATCCCTTATAGCCAGGTTCATACGATCTCGTATGCGTAGCCTCGCCAGACGCCATAAACTCATCAAAAGTTTCCTTACGAGTAAAGTAACTTTTCATTGCCATGTCATCTTCTGAAATAAATACAGAGAACACGCTGCCATACGGCGTATCTTTAAAGACTTTTCCGACATGATAGATGCGCTTGATTTTTCCTTTAGCCGTTCTGGCTCGATAAGTCACCTGTTTCGTAGCCGTACTACCGCTCTGGACCTGATTTTTGAGTTCATTATCCGTCTTTTCATAATCTTCGGGAAGAATCGTATTTTTAAAATGTTCACCGATAAACTCGCGGAACTCTTCGACACTATCGCATTCGAAAATATCCAATACGCGAGCATTCACATAAAGAATTTCAGCATTCGAGGCGTTAAACACAATCACGCCGCCAGGAACATATTCAACGAAATTGAGGGCAATCTGATGGAGAAATTCTGTATTCTTGATGGCGCTATCGATTTTCGCCTTGATCAAATCCTTATCTTTAATAGGCAAGCGTACAAACTGGTAAGCGCCCAAGCGAATGCCTTCTTTTGCAAGTTCCATGTTATCGGTCATGATGATAAATGGAATTTGAAGTTCTTGGCTACGCCTTTTGAATTTCTGGATAATCTTGAATCCATCAATTTTAGGGAGTTCTGCATCAAGCAACACGAGCGAAATACGGTTGCCGTATTCCAGTAAAATGTTGAGCACCTGCTCGCCATCTTCGGCCAGCAGCACGTTATAATCGTCCTTCAAGACATTTTCGAGGAACCCTCTATTTTGCGGATTGACATCTGCAAGCAAAATAGTCTTTGCATCCGTCGGGAGCGTCACCTTCGAATCGCTAGAAGAATTATCAAAAGCACTCACATGCGTATTGCGCAAAGTCAAATCGTAAATGTGGCTATCGTTGATATCGGCAACCAAGCTCCCGCTTAAAAAAACATATGTTCCACGAACGGCATACGTAATCTGACGCGGGCCCTTATAAGCGGACTTTTCGGCCTCATGAAGTATGCGATAAGCAGGATCTTCGGGATCATTAATTGACTTTTCAACATCTTCGATATCGGCAAAGCCAAGGCTCTGAGTTTGTTCATTGAACAATTTATTCGTAAACAAGAACTTGAACATGCCATTGGCATAAGCCATAATCGCTTTAGGCGTTTCCACCAAGTAGTCTATACGCCCAAGTTTAGAATACACAAGACGCATATTACGGTCTTCTATAGGCACACCAATGGATTCCATGTGTTTCATGGTATCATGCAACGGCTGCGGTTTTCCGTAATAGTATCCCTGAACTTTTTCGCAACCAATTCCCTTCAAAAATTCCATCTGTTCCTTAGTTTCGACACCTTCAGCCAATGTCTTTAACCCAAGATTTTTCGCCATGCGAACTGTCGAACGAATGATCGTACGAGAGGCGTCATTGAAATTCGCAAGGAACGCCATATCAATTTTAAGTTCATCGAACTTATAATCCTTGAGGGTGTTCAGCGAAGAATAGCCACTTCCGAAATCGTCCATCCAGACTTCGTAACCCACCAAGCGGAATCTTTCAACTTCGCTCCGGACATAGGAATCCGAAGCCATGATACTTTCTGTAATTTCTACACGAATGTACTCGCGATCAATTCTGTACTTTTTAAGAATACTTTCGACAACATCAAAAATATCACAGCCAATAAAATCCAAGCGCGATAGATTAAACGAAACAGGAACAATGGGATGCCCCTGGTCAAGTTCCTCTCGCATTTCTTTACAAACAAGTTCAATAATACAGCAGTCAAGCTTATGGATTTGGCGGGATTCTTCTAGCGCTCCGATAAAAGCAGCCGGATTCAAGAAACCATACTGCGGGTCAATCCAACGGGCAAGCGCTTCCATACCGCAAAATGTTTCTGTAATCGTACGCACAACCGGCTGATAATAAGCCTTGATATAGCCATTGGTAACGGCTTCATCAATGTGATTGACAATGTAATTCTGGAGCAAGAGATCCTTGCGTAAATCATCATCGTAATAGCGGATAAAAGTATCGCCATTTTTCTTTTGCTCATGACATGCCAGTTTTGCTTTTTCGCTCGCATCAAGGATGGCATCAAATTCATCTATCTTTGAAATGCCCACATAAAGGTCCATCGAAATTTTGGAAATGGAACTTTTAACACACTTGCGAATTTCATTCAGTTTTTCTTCGATATCATGAATATCGACAATGACGGCAAAATGGTCGTTAGAGAAACGCCAAATCAAATTATTCGGAAAATTCTTTTTTAGGCACGCCGCAAAATTAATCAGGAATTCGTTTCCCATGTCGAAACCGTTTGCGCTATTATACAGTTTCATTCCGACTATGTCAAAAAAGACAATCGAAGGGCTTCCCCCTTTTTTCCTGATATCTGCTGCAAAATCTTCGCCGCACAAGCGGCTATATTCCATATTGGGGAGTCCCGTTAAAGGGTCGAAATAGCGATCAGCATGTTCACTTATTCGCAATAGAATGGAATTTTTACCACGCCATTGCATCAACGATGCGCTTAAAATCAATTCCTTGCCCGAATGCGGGTTTCGGAAAATGGTCTCGCCTTTTTCAAGAATATCATCAATACTAATCTCACTCTGTTCGCTATCTCTAAAGAAATACTCTTCGAATTTGATTCCAGAATCAAAAGCCCTTACAGGATTCCAAATACGTTCCGCAGAGGAGCTGACCATATAAACTTCGTGCGTCTTTGCATCAACGATAACGAAAGGTTCAACCTTATCCGTATTCAAAAATTCAATAAGGCTGTTATCAAAAATTATACGACTTCCACCATTAGATTCTAAAGCCGAAGTCACGTCATCATAAACAATAACGGCATATTCAGTCCCATCCTCAAAATTGCGGTGGTAACCTACAGCATGAATTGTTCGATATTCATCTTGACCATACAATTTTTGACGATAAAGGACATCGTAACGCCCATCTTTATTTTTGGCAAATTCTTTGGCCTTCGTTGCAACAAAAACAAGATCCTCATGGTGAACATCTCTATACATGTCCGTATCAAGGAATCTAATTAAGTCTTCGCGACTACAACCAGGAGCTTGCCAACGAACAAGGCCTTCAGAAACAAGAATAGTCTTAACATGTCCATCAACAATTTGGTAGACAGCAAGCGGAATCTCGGAATGCTCCAACTCATTCCGGGTTTCCTCAATAAATTTTATATCATCCTGCACCAGCATAGCTTCACGCCTCCGTTACAACGAGGATAGATGCAAAAAACACAATTTCGCAATCCACGTCCTATAACGAATACATCACTCCCCTAAATTCGAGAACACCCATCCAATGTTTAAAATAGTTTAAATTCGGGATATCCGCAAGTTTTAAAACACATTTTTTTAACAAAAATAAAGGAAAGTGTGATGAAGCGCAATATTGGTGACTTTTTTAGGCGGAAACTTTACTTCCGGCTTCGACGGCATCGACAACGCTCATGCCGACATAATCCTGGGCGCTGAACCAACGACCGCTCTTTTTATCGTCCAAAAGCACGCTTACAAGAGCACCCGGGACAACCGTTTCCGGAGCATTAGGGGCGTTAGGACCTCCGAGATCCGTACGGAGCCAACCCGGATCCATCACGTTCATCATCACGTCGGTTCCGTTGAGCTTGCAGGCAAAATCTTTCACGAACTTGGTGAGGGCAGCCTTCGCGCAAGCATAACCGGCAAGTTCCGGCTCATTGGCAATGCCGCTTGTAGTCAACTGCATGCGTCCAAAACCGCGTTTGATCATTCCCGGCAAAAAGTGGTAGGCAATTTTAATGGGCGCAAAGAAGTTCACCGCCATCGCCTGACGGAAATCGTCCATCGTATTCGTCGTATAATCCGTAAAATAGCGGCTCATGAGGCCAGCATTGTTGAAAACGAGGTCCACTTGTACACCGAAAGAATCAATTTCAGCCAAAGCCGCATCGATTTCCGATTCATTTTCGAGATTGCAACCCACGGCCTTGACCTCTACGCCATACGGAGCAAGTTCTGCAATCACCTTTTCGGCATGGCTCTTGTCGCGACCCTGCAAAATGAGATTAGCCCCGAGTTTAGCCATTTCGATGGCAATAAGGCGACCGACACCACGGCAGCCACCCGTAATAAGACACCATTTCCCTTTTACGTTGATCATTCATACTCCTTTGCGCCATGCGCAGAATTTAACGTTGTTTCATCACGAAAATATTCTTTAAATCCATGAAAACAACCACGAACCGACATGTTTTTGTACACAATGGTAAAAAATAAGTCCATCAAAAGCTATTAAACTTTTACGTCATTTTGCAAACTATCGCATGCACCATTATTTTCAAATTTTTCATAAAATTTGGTGCGATGTATTACGAGACGCTCCTACTCCACGAAGCAATAAGACTCCTTCTGATTACATTTAGACAATCGCGACGCCATACCCAGCAGTCGCTTTCTATGGAATCAGGGATTTCCAGGCAATTCATTTCGCAGATGGAATGTGGAAAGCGAGTCCCGTCTATCGATACGCTCTCACAGCTTTCGATAGCGCTCAAGACAAATATCAGCACCCTCATGGTAGAACTGGACCGCATTTACCAACATCTCGTAAGGCAACAACGCCCAAAGCAAGCCGCAAAAGCCACATCACCAACACAAATAGCCGCCGAAAGTACCGATCCAAGTCTAGAGTACATACGCAAGGCCAAAGGAATACACATACCCTAGCCCTTAACAAAAAGCTTAAAATTTTCTATCTTTAATATCGATGGAATGGCCGCGCAATATAAAAACTTTGACAACCGACGAGCTCAAAGCTTGGCTTCGGAATGTAGACGAAAAGCCCTATCGCGCTGATCAAATTCAAAAATGGCTATTCTGCCAGCAGGTGCGCTCTTACGACGACATGGGGAATATCTCCCCCACCCTCCGCGAAAAAATGGCAAAACAGTTCACGCTTTGCGGTCTCAAGGAAGACCAGCGTTCTGTTTCTGTCGATGGAACGGTAAAATGGCTGTTCCAGACCGAGGACGGTCACCACATCGAAACCGTGATGATTCCGGCAAATGGTCGCTATTCCGTTTGCGTATCGACTCAGGTCGGCTGCGCTATGAACTGCGCTTTCTGCCGTACGGCCAAGATGGGGTTCACGCGTAACCTCGAAGCGGGCGAAATCCTCGAAGAAATCATCAACGTCAACTGGTACTTAAAAGACAACGGCTTCATGAACGAAGAAGGCGGAGTCGCCCAGGTGACAAACATCATTTTCATGGGCATGGGCGAACCGCTCAACAACCTTGAAAACGTACACCGCGTCTGCTGTACCCTGCACAACCAGAAACTTTTCAACATGGGCGCAAAGCGCATGACCGTGAGTACCTCGGGCGTTGTCCCGAAGATCAAGGAACTCGTGGACCGCAATACGCCCTGCTGCCTCGCCGTGAGCCTCAACAGCACGAACAACGAATACCGCTCGTCCGTGATGCCGGTGAACAAGACGTGGCCCATCGAAAAACTTTTGGAAGCGGTAGATGACTACATCCGCCGCACCGATAACTACGTGACGTTCGAGTTCGTGCTCATCCAGAACATCACCTGCACTCCCAAGGCCGCCAAGGAACTTATCCGCATTTGCGCCCCGCGCCGTGTGAAGGTGAATGCCATTGTGCTAAACGATGGTGATGACCCGACGCTCCACGCCCCCACCCCTGAAGAGGTGGAAGACTTTCTCGCCGCCGTGCGAGCTGCTGAAATTCAAATCACGATCCGCAATCCGCGCGGTAGGGACATCCTTGCCGCATGTGGACAATTAGCGTACAAAAAGGAAGGTAATAAATGTTAACGCAAAACCTCCCGGAATTCTGGGACAATCTTTATGCCGAAGGCAAGGACTACTGGAATTTCAAGAAGGCGACCCCGGCCCTGCTCGAATTTTTCAAGCACCCCTCCTGCCCCACAGAGGGCTCCGTGCTGATTCCCGGTGCCGGGTTCGGCTACGATGCCGAGGCTTGGGCTTTGCGTGGACATGATGTTTTGGCTGTCGATTTCGCCCCGACCGCAGTCGATGAACTGGACCATCTGAGCCGCAAGCACAAGAATCTGCGCTCTCTCGACCTTGACTTGTTCACGCTTTCGCCGAAGGACGCCAAGCGCGGTGGCCAGCAATTCGACATTATTTATGACTACGGTGCATTCTCGGCAATCCACCCGGGCCGCCGCGACGAATTCTTCGAAGTCTGCTACAAGATGATGAAGGACGATGGCGTGTTCATTTGCCTCATGTACCCGCTCATGAACGGCAAGACCATGCAGGGTCCTCCGCACTGCATGAGCGAAGGCGAACTCATGGCCCGTTTGGATGGCGTATTCGACATCGTTGAACGCATCAAGCCCACGAACAGCATTCCGGGCCGCGAAGGCAAGGAAGAATTCTGGCTCATGAAGAAGTGCCTGTAATAGTATTAGTTGGCAGAACTTAGAGCTTAGAACTTAGTACATTCAATTTGTCAAGCTAGCCAACATTTTAATTGTCACCCCGGTCTCCGTGCCGGGGTCTTTTTTATAGACTTGGTGCTTGTAAAAAATGCGCGGAGCACTCCACACACGTCCCAATTTTTTGTATTTTTGCACCAGTTTTATAGAAGGATTTTTACTATGGCAAACGATTTATGTCCCTGCGGTTCTGGCAAAGCATACAGCGAATGCTGCGAACCAATCATTAAGAAAACTGCACTCGCCCAGTCCCCCGAAGCTTTGATGCGTTCACGCTACACGGCTTACGCCAAGCACGAAATCGCATGGCTCAAGGATTCCCTCGAAGCCACCCAGCGTGACGACTTTGACGAACCGAGCGTAGAAGCCTGGAGCCGTCAGTCCGAATGGCTCGGCATCGAAATCAAGCAGACCAAGACCGAAGAAGAAAAGAATATCGGCTGGGTCGAATTCATTGCACGTTTCAAGCAGGGCAACATCACCCGTAACCACCACGAACTTGGTGAATTTCACAAGGTCGGCGGTGCATGGTTCTTCTACGATGGCCGTGCCGTGAAGCAGGAAACCGTTCGCCACGAAGGTCCGGTTGTCGGCCGTAACGACCCGTGCCCGTGCGGTTCTGGCAAGAAGTACAAGAAGTGCTGCGGCGCGAATAAGTAAGAAGTAGGCAGTAGGAAGTAGACGGTAGGAAGTTGTCAGCGGAAGGGGAAAGCCTTCCCCTGATTGCAGCCCCGGCTGTGTCATCCTGTGCCAAGTCAAAGGATCTAGCCGGGTCTTCCATCACCCTTTCTAACGGGGACACCCCGTAACGCCCCGGATGCAAAAAGCAACCTAACCACAAACTCAGCCACGGACCTTTGGTCCTAACCACCAACCACTAACCACCAACCACTAACCACCAACCACTAGCCAATGTTCAAAATTTTTGTAGATGGTGAAGCAGGGACCACTGGCCTGCAAATATTCGAGAGACTTGCCAAGCGCAACGACCTGGAAATTCTCAAGATCAATCCAGAACTCCGCAAGGACGTGAACGAACGCCAGAAGATGATCAATGAATCCGACGTGACGTTCCTTTGCCTCCCGGACGCAGCATCCATGGAAAGCGCCGCCCTCTGCACGAATCCGAACACGCGCATCATCGACGCTTCCACAGCCCACCGCGTAAACCCGGCTTGGACATACGGCATGCCGGAACTCTGCCTCGCCCAACGCGAAGCGATTTCCAAGAGCAAGCGCATTGCAAACCCCGGTTGCCACGCCTCCGGCTTTATCCTTGGTGTGTATCCGCTCGTTGCAGCAGGAATCCTCCCAAAGAGTGCTAACCTCGCCGCTTACAGCATCACCGGTTACTCCGGCGGCGGCAAGAAGCTCATTGCCGAATACGAAGCTGAAGAAAACTTGAGCCACAAGGCCGGTGAATCCAAGGCAATCATGGCTCCCGCCCCGTACGCGCTCGCGCTCGCCCACAAGCACCTCCCCGAAATGAAGAAGGTCTGCGGACTTGATTTCGCTCCGTTCTTCAACCCGGTGCTTGGCCCATACTACAAGGGTATGGCCGTGACGGTAGCCATCTTCCCGAACATGCTCACGAAGAAGGTCGGTCCGCAGGACTTGACCGAGATTCTCGCCAAGCATTACGAAGGTTCGAAGTTCGTGAAGGTTTTGCCGTACGAAGCCGCTCCGGTGCTGTTCAATGGACGCCTGGACCCGACGGTCTGCAACGACACGAACAACGCCCGCATCCAGATTTTTGGCAACGAAAACATCATGCAGGTCACGACGATTATCGACAACCTAGGCAAGGGCGCAAGCGGCGCCGCCATTCAGAACATGAACATCGCTCTCGGCCTCGACGAAACCACGAGCCTTGTTTAGCAGGAAATTAGAAGTAAACAGTAGGAAGTAGATTCCAAGCAAAAATTTCAAAAGTTACCGAGAAAACCTCGGTAACTTTTTTCGTTGTTGAGAAGCCCAACATTTTCGTCAAGAAATCATCAATTTAACGAGTTTTGACGCTTTTTGTTTTTGGAGGTGAAATTTGTACTCTATGAATTTCATCAAAAATTTCTAAATTTGGCGCATGTTCTTAGACGAAAAATCCATTGAAGTACGCTCTGGCAGAGGCGGCGACGGCATCTGCAGTTTCCATCGTGAAAAGTTCGTGCCCCTCGGCGGCCCCGATGGCGGTGACGGCGGTCGCGGCGGCCATGTCATTTTGCAGGTGAACGAACAGTACACCACACTCCTCGACATGGGCCATACCCGAATTTACAAGGCAAAGAACGGCCAGCCCGGCGGCGCCAAGCGCTGCTCCGGCGCATCTGCCGATGACTTGATCATCAGTGTTCCTCGCGGAACGATCGTCAAGGACGAACAAGGCCATATCCTCACCGACTTGACCGAACCGGGCCAGAAGTGGATTGCCGCACGTGGCGGCAAGGGCGGCATGGGCAACCAGCATTTCGCAACGCCGAAGGTGCAGGCCCCGCGCAAATGCACACCGGGCGAAAAGGGCGAAGTCCGCGAACTCTTCCTCGAACTCAAGCTCATGGCAGACGTTGGCCTTGTCGGATTCCCGAACGCGGGCAAGTCCAGCCTCGTGAACAAGATTTCTAGCGGCCGTCCAAAGGTTGGCGACTATCCGTTTACCACACTTGAACCGGTGCTCGGCATCGTGCAGGTGAACGGCCACAGCTTTGTGGTCGCAGACATCCCAGGTCTCTTGGAAGGCGCCAGCGAAGGCAAAGGCCTTGGCCACCAGTTCCTTAAGCACATCGAACGTACTCACACGTTGCTCTTTGTGATTGACGGTTTTGCCGAAAACGCCTACGAGCAGTTCAAGGTGCTCAAGGAAGAGCTCAAGGCATTCCACCCGAAGCTTGCCGAAAAGAACTTTGTCGTAGCGCTCAACAAGAGCGACCTCGGCATCGAAAACGCCATCAAGGAATTCAAAAAGCACCGCCAGAAAGTGGTCATCACTTCGGCAGTCACAGGCGAAGGTTGCGCGGAACTCCAGCAGGCTTTGGACGAAGCTGTGCCACATATGCACAAAAAAAGCATCGGTTGGAGCAAAAAAGGCTAACTGTTCGCAAAAAATATTGTAAATTCATTAATATGAAGGCGACTCAGTCCAACATAACCAAGAAGGAACTCGTTGATGAAATCGCTTCCCAGACTGGATTTACGCAAGTAAAGACCAAAGTCATCGTGGAAGAACTCATCAACGCGATTTCTAATTCTGTTATCGAAGGCAGCAACATCGAGCTGCGTGGATTCGGTCGCTTCAAAAATAAACAGCGCAAGGAACGCCGCACCCGGAACCCTAAGACTGGCGAGTTGGTCAATATCCCCGCCCAGACACGTCCGGTTTTCGAACCCAGCAAGGATTTAATCGAAAAAATCAATAAGCTTCCTTTCGACTTAGAAGAAGAGGCTTTTGTTCCTAAAGATGGCAAAGAAAGAATCTAGTACGCCTGTTATCCAGAACAGAAAGGCAAACCACCTTTACTTTGTGGATGAAACATTTGAAGTAGGAATCATGCTCATCGGGTCGGAAGTCAAATCTATCCGCGATGGCAAATGCACATTGGGCGAAGCATGGATTGATATCGACGAGAACAAAGATGAACTTTGGCTTGTCGGTGCCCACATTGACGAATATCTTTTCGCAAACCGATTCAACCATTTTCCGGCTCGCCGCCGCAAGCTCCTCGCCCACAAGCATGAAATTCAAAAAATGCGCAAGGCGAAGGAATTGAAGGGTTGCACGATCATCCCGTTGAAACTGTACTTTAAGAACCGTATCGCAAAACTCGAAGTAGGAATATGCCGAGGCAAGGATCAACACGACAAGCGACAAGACATCTTAGTCCGCGACGCCAAGATGGAAATGGCTCGCGCCGCCAAGGCCTATCGCTAATTTTTGCTTTGCTACTAGTAGCATGTAGCTTAGCCCTTGCAGCTTCGGCAAGGGTCGATGTGGAGTCGATTGCTCGCGAAGTCAAAGGATCATTTCGCTGGTATCCGGTGCAAAAAACTTTTTCGATTGTTTCCCCCAGGGATACACTCAAGTTTGCCGTTGGCATTCCGTACATGAACCGCAATGGCCGTACGATTGAACTTTCGCAGGCTCCAAAACTTGATAACGGGCATATCTGGATAGCCGAAAACGATGCAAAGAAAATTTCTTTCAGGACTGCTTTGATTGATACAAAAGCAGCCAAGCCCATTCCGGAATCAAAGAACTTTGTAGAAAAGCCGGTTGCAAAAACAGAAGCGCCCAAGGTTGCAGAACCAAAACCGACAGCGCCGGTTGTCGTAAAACCGAAGCCGCCCAAAGCAGAAATTGCAGGCACCCGCGAAGTCCGCACCATCGTGATTGACCCCGGTCATGGAGGCAAGGACCCAGGCGCATCGGGCAAACGAGCACAAGAAAAAGATATCGTACTTGCAGTTGCAAAACTCTTGCGCAAGAACCTCGCCAATGAAGGCTTCAACGTCAAGCTCACCCGCAGCAAGGACGTTTTCATCGAGCTGAGCCAACGCGCCATACTTGCAAACCAATGGGATGGAGACCTGTTCATCAGCTTGCACTGCAACGCGATTGACGCGACCGAAGAACGCAAGAAGCAGATCCAGGGATTCCAGTTCTACGTATTGCGCGCCCCGGAAAGCGAAGAAGACAAAGCTATAGCCCGTCGTGAAAACGCGGTCGCTACACTCTATGGCGAAAAGAATGCCAAGGACGAACTTTCACCGCTGGAATGGTTCAAGCTCGAAGCTAGGCTCGAACAGTACAAACAAACTAGCTACTTATTTACTGAAAAATTGCTCGACAGTTTTGAAGGCGGAAAAATCAGGAAAATGAACACAGGCGTTGGCGGTGCTGGATTTATGGTTCTCGTAGGCGCCATGATGCCCGCTGTGCTCATTGAACTTGGCTTTATCAGCAACGAAGAAGATGAAGCCTACATGATGACGAAGGTTGGCCAGCAGGACCTTGCCGACCGCATTGCAGAAGCGGTCAGCAATTACAAGGACGCCGTCCACACCTATAGAGAAACGCTGGGAAGATAGCGCCTTCGGTGCAGTGGTTTGTGGCTTGTAGTAGTTAGGATACCTATTTGCTAACAGGCTTTAAATTTGCCTCGATAATTTTAAGGCATTCTGCAAGAATCGCATTGTACTTTTCTTTGTAACGTTCCGTGATTACAGGCGTGTCATCTTCGCAGGTTTTCGTCTTTGCAATGTAGCCATCAAACCAATAATTAGAAAGCAGACTCAACCGAGCATCTTCATCCACATCCCCTACAATATAGGGAGCGCGCCCCTTTAGAGTTTTATTATCGTAATCCAAAAGACTATCTAAATAATCTTGTTCCAAAGGATCCCTTTCTACATTTTCCATAAGCCATCCAGAAACAACCTCATACAATTTTTTCTGAACATCGGCCAAGATGTCCATAAATAAAGCAAAATCTCCTTGTGGGCAATTTTTTACAATAACATCTGGAGCAACACCATGAGCCTTATTGTATTCTTCTTGACTCGTATAGAATTTTTTCCCATCTAATTTAACATCGCTATAAGAGCTGTCATTAGAACATTTCATGTCCACAAACATACGCATTGGGCAGCCCCCATAAGAGATGCCATAAAGCGGTTCTTCCCGAAACAAGTCCTTAACAGCACCGCAAGACTGGAGAGCACTTTCCCATCTTGAGATAATTTTTTCAGACAACGTTGTATCCGAACCCAAATACTTTTTATAATCTTCACAAGAAATATCTTTTGTACTACTGCAAGCCGTCGTTCCCATATAAGAATTAGCATAGCAAGTCACAGAAGGATCTCTAGCCAAGATATAACTCGCAGCACTAGAGGAACTTCCAGCAATTGAAGAACTAGAACTACCCAAAGAAGGCGTTTCACTAGATGAGCTCACCTCAGACACTGTAGACGAGGAACTAGGAGGTATCGGAGCATCGGTGGAACTTGATTCAATTTCTGCCGCAGAACTCGATTCAGGCGCTACGGCAGAACTCGAAGATTCATCGCCAAAACCTTCCCCATTCGCATCAGCAGATGAATCTGGATTTGCAGCCTGAGCTATGGGGAACTGAGGATTTGAATCACTGCTGCAACTCGCCCAAAAAAGCGATGCAACAGTCAAGCAACTCAAGCGCCAAAATTTTCGAATATTCATAAGATTCTCCTTTTTTCTTCAACATATAATTTATCAAAATCGATTTTTCAAAAGTCATTCAAAACAGTCAAAAAACGTTGACATTCCGTCAATAAAAAACGACAATCTAATCGGCACTAACGCCATTGACTTTATTCTCAATAATTTCGATGCATTCAGCAAGAATGGCGTCGTATTTTTCCTTGTAACGATCCGTTATTACGCGCGTACCATCTTCGCAAGTTTTGGTCTTTGCGATATAGCCATTGAACCAAAGATCAGTTTTGCGGCTCATTCCCCAACCATAAGTATCATCATAATAATCACTCAACATATAAGGAGCGAGGTTTGCTTTGAATGCTTTCTTTTCATGATCCAAAAGACCTTCTAAATATTCCTTGCCTTTTTCGTTCAAAGAAGAATTCTCTTCGAGTTGCTTGGAAAATTTTTCATACAAAGCCGTTTGTACTTCAGCAAGGATATCAACAAACAAGGCAAAGTCTCCTTGCGCACAAGATTTTACCAAATCTGTAGCGGAGCTTGAACTTTCTGGAGAAGAACTAGAACTTATACCATGAGCCTCGTTATATTCTTGACGACTCGTATAGATTAAATTATCATCCAAAACACAATTTTCGTAGGTACTGTCATTGGAACATTTATACGATGTTTCCATAATCACCGTTGGATAACTTACGGTAGGCTCAATTCCATAAACCGCCGGAGACATTTCGGGAATGGCTTCACACGACTGAAGTTTTTCTTCCCATTCCGTCAAAATTTTTTCCGAAATGTTCATATCAGAACTCAATCTCTTTTGGTAATCATCACATGCGGAATAAGAAAATCGTGGATTTGGAACCAAGTTCTGAATTTCTTCACAAGTCACAGAAGAGTCACGAGCCAAGGCATAAATTGGGGCACTAGACGAACTTTCAACAGCTGCCGAACTTGTTACAGAAATTTCAGAAGAAGAACTTTGCGCTGCGATTTCAGATGAGCTTGATTCAGGAGCTACAGCAGGACTTGAAGATTCATCGCCAAAACCTTCCCCATTCGCATCAGCAGATGAATCAGGATTAGCAGATTGCGCTACAGGAAATTGTGGATTGGATTCCGAGCAACTCGCCCAAAAAAACGATGCGACAGTCAAACAACTCAAGCGCCAAAACTTTCGAATATTCATGAATTTCTCCTTTTCCCTTAATATACAAACAAGCTCCCTCAAAACAACGCTTCAAAAAAGCCCGTTTCAAATTTTTCGTTGACGTTAAGTCAATAACAAAAAACCGACTGCTTTTAGCAATCGGCTTTAAAAGGTTTTAGGTTACAGGTTATAGGTTTTAGGATTAGTATCACGCACTTTGTGCGTCCTTAACAGGGCGGCTCCGCCGCGATTCTTCACCTAACCACTAACCACCAACCACTAATCACTTACTCCGCGTCCATGTCGGCTTCGTCGATTTCGGCGTTGTGGTAGACTTCCTGAACGTCGTCGTGATCTTCGAACTTGTCGATGAGCTTGAGGAGCTTCACAGCGTCGTCGTGGCCGAGCTTGACCGGGTCATTCGGAACGTAGCTGAGTTCTGCACTCATCATTTCGATGTTGGCAGCTTCGAGTGCCTTGGAAACGGCGTCGAAAGCTTCCGGAGAAGTGGAGATTTCATGAACGCCGTCTTCCGTGCTCATGTCTTCTGCACCTGCTTCGAGAACGAGGTCCATCACCTGATCTTCCGGATACTTTTCAGCGTCAACGACAATCACGCCCTTATAGGTGAAAGCCCAGGACACGGATCCGGATTCGCCCATGGAGCCGTTGTTCTTGTTGAAGATGTTACGGATTTCGGCAACCGTACGGACCTTGTTGTCGGTCATGCACTGCACCATGATGGCAATGCCTGCCGGGCCGCGTCCTTCGTACAACGGTTCCGTCATTTCGGTACCGGAGTTAGCACCCGTACCCTTGGCAATAGCACTTTCGATGTTCTTGGTCGGCAAGCTCTGGCTCTTAGACTTGAGGATAGCAGCACGGAGACGCGGGTTAGCGTCGGGGTTGCCGCCGCCGAGCTTAGCAGCAATGGAGATTTCCTTAATGAGTTTGTTCCAAGCCTTGGCGCGAGCGACGTCAGTTTTGGCTTTCTTACGTTTGGTGGTGGCCCATTTGGAGTGACCGGACATAATTTACCTCTAGTTGGTTAAAAAAAGTTGGCAGAACTTAGTTGGCCCTTCGGCAAGCTCAGGGACCTTAAAGGTTGGTGAGCCTGTCGAACCAAAGCTCTAAGTTCTAAATTCTACTTACTGTTCATCTTGCAAAGGCGTCTCTGCTTTGCGGTGAGCTTTCGGCTATTGCAATCCATCGAGCCATCGTGCTTCTTGGATTTGACCTTCACCTTATCGTTCTGCATACTAGCTCTACGTTCAGATGCTTCACGAGCCTTGCGTTCCGCTTCGAGAGCCTTTGCCTCTTTACGCTTCTGCTGCATATCGATAAGCTTTGTCTTATCTATAGGAACAGCAGACGCTCTGGTAATTTCACGTTCATACCTACCGCTCCAGATTTTGCCCAAAAGCGAGCCCGACTGCAAAGCATCATCCAAAATACTCTGAGCCCAGCTATCATTCGCCGGCGGCAAAAGCTTGAACGACAAGTTACGAATTCTAGTCGGTTCCTCATCATAATAAAGCATCATGTCGAAGAAGCCCACGTTGTATTCTTCGCCATCGGAACCGGCAGCAATCTTGTCCGGAATGTAGGCGAGCACAGCGTAAAGCGCTCTATCGAAAAGAGCCGTAATGAGGACATCGGAATCTCCACCGGGAGCCTGAACTTCGCCTTCGGCAAGGAAAGACCACGGAGCAACATCGACTCTGAGTCTAAACTTGTGGAAGCCATGTTCAGCCTTCTTGAGCTTGATCAAAGCACCAGAAAATGCCTGGAACCCCGGCTTGATGGAGCCTTCCTGTGCAAACACAAAAGCGCATGCGAGGAAGATGACCGTTAGAATTTTTTTCATTCTCTAATCCACTCCAACAACAGATTTCTAGTTCTTGAAGAACAAAGCCTTGGCTGCTTCGAACATCGGATCCTTTTCATCCGGGTTGCGGCATTCGGTATAAATGCGAACCTTCGGTTCCGTTCCGGACGGACGTACGAGCATCCAGGAATCGTCGTCGAAGATGACCTTCACGCCATCGAGAGTGAGGAGCTGCTTCACGGTCTTTTCATTTGCACCGACCATGACCTTAGCACCCGGCTGAGCGATATCGGCAATGGCGTTGACCTTAGCCTTGAGCGGTTCACCGACGAGAGACTTGTCGACTTCGAAACCAGAACGGGTCGGATAGAAGCGGCCATATTCTTCGTAGAGAGCGTCGAGGTATTCGCCGAGGTTCTTGCCAGTCGTTGCAAGAATTTCAAGAGCGATGAGGAGACCGAACTGTGCATCCTTTTCGAGCGTGTTGTTGAGGCCGGAGATACCGTCAGATTCTTCGAATGCAACGAGAGCCTTCTGCTTGGCATTGCGGCTGAGCCACGGACGGAAGTTCTTGAAGCCCACCGGAGTTTCCATGACAGGCACGCCGAGCTTTTCGGCAATGATGTTCACAAAGTTAGAAGTTGCAACGGACTTAGCCACGCAGCCCTGTTCCTTGCGCCAGGTTGCCATATAGTGGAAAGCGATTGCACCGAACTGGTTCATGTCGATTTCGCGAGTGCCGTCGTAGAAACGAATACGGTCGCCATCCGGGTCAAAGATTGCACCAAGACGGAACCAGGACTTGCTTTCGTCCAAAACCTTGCGGACCTTTTCGAGGTTCTTGCTGGACGGTTCCGGAGCGATACCACCGAACAAAGAATCGTCTTCATTCCTAAGCGTGATGAGGCATTCCGGATTGTCGAGGAGAGCTGCCGGACGACGGCGAGTAGAACCATGAACGTGGTCGCACACGAGCGTGAGGCGGCCCTTCTTGATGAATTCCTTGATGCGGTCAAACTTGATCGTGCCCTGCTTGACGAGGAATTCCTTGTAAATCTTGAGGGAGTCGATAATTTCCCAATCAACCTTGGAGACCGGTTCGAACTTCCAGGTAGCCATCATTTCGTTAGAAAGCTTGGTGATGACATTCGTGATTTCCGGACCTGCAGGACCGCCGTCTGCCGGATTGAACTTGATGCCGTTGTAATGGCTCGGGTTGTGGCTCGGAGTCATGTTAATGGAGCATGCGGCACCGAGCATTTCGATAGCAGCGGAGAATTCCGGAGTCGGCATTTCGCCACCATAATAGACCTTCACGCCAGCCTTTGCGAACTGGTCAGCGACAGCTTCGCAGAATTCGTGACCGAGCAAGCGGTTGTCATGGCCGACGACCACACCGCGTTTTTGGAGTTCGGCAAAGTCCTTGACACCCAGAGCAGCGAAAAGTTCCGGAGTTGCTTCCTTGTACAAACGCACAATAGCAGCACCCACCACCTGCAAGTTGCGGAGCGTAAATTCAGAACCGATTTCGCCACGCCAGCCGGAGGTGCCAAAACTAACCTTAGCAGGCTCCTGAGAGGTCAAAGCGACCTGCTTCACAGTTTCAACCAAGGCCATGTCAGTAGCCGGGTTGAATTCGGGGGACTGAATCTTTTTCCAAATCTGGGTAATGTTTTCCATAATGGTTCCTGTTTTAAAGTTTTACGCGGAAAATTTAGAAAAATTCCAGTAGGAAGTAGGAAGTAGACTGTAGGAAGAAACGCCTAAAACAAGGGGTTACAATTCTTGTAAAAAAAAGACTCACTTTTATGTGAGCCTTGACTTTTACCTGTTTCTTAAATTGCAACGACTACTTCGATTTCAAAGCTTCAAGCCGAGCCTTCGCCTCAGCAATTTTCTCTGGGGGCAAGCCCATTGCCTGCATAACGCTTATAGCATCGGCATGGCCTTCAGTTTTGCCTTCCGACTTGCCTTCAGTCTTACCCTTGAGAAAATTCTCAGCAATAACGGCATCGTATGCATGCATTTCGTCGAACATGAATTGCTCCATTTTTTTCAAAAGTTCAGGATCAGCATTGCTTACCCGCAAGCGGTCCAAAGCGTTCTTGAGAAGCGGGTCTTCCGATTCGGGGACTTCAAGCGGGCCCCTTGAAATGAGCCTAAGCCAGAAATCTTCACGGGAGTTCACGCCCTTGCGAAGCTTCAAGAACTTAACCAAATCAACTATAATATATTTATTTTTCGAAAACAGCGGCAAGGCCATCCCCGCCTTTACATCGTGCTTACTATAAAGCATCCACGTGTCCTTATAAATCTCCCTCGGCTCCAAGATCGGGAATCTGCAAAGCCAAATGGAAACAGTTTCAGGAACCTCATAATAATGAGCCACCTTTTCCTTTTCTGACATCGCAAGGAACTGTTCCGAACGATTGTAGTCATGCTTGCCACGTATCGTTAGATACGCGTTGTAAAGTTGCATACGGTCCAAAAAGAGCGTGCAAAACGAGCGTCGCAAAATTATGCTGGCATAATTTTATGACCGAGTGCAGCCGCGGACGCCGAAGGCGTCAACAATGGATGTTCGCGGTTTTGCAACTCGATATTCATGAAGCGGTTGTCACGCGTCGCCACCCACACATCAAGCCGCATGGGCTCATCGCCAGGCATAAACACGTCGATATATTTTTCGAATGCGTAGCTGAGGTCGACAATTTCGTGGTCATTGTCAAGTTCAAGAATACTGTTCAGCAGGTCACGAATCGTATCCTTGTCATCCAGCAACGCACGGAAAGTCGCCGGATAATACGGAAGCAAGTATTCTACGCCATCTGCGTTTTTGACGATATACGGTTTTGTTGTTGTATTATTTTCATTTGCCATTAGCATGTCCTTATAATGGTAAGGAACATCCCCTACCCGTTATATTAACACGCTTTTGACGCCCATTTGGACTAAAATTTTTTCGAAAATTGCGTAAAATGTTTTTAACGCAGAAAAGGCAGTCAAAAATTTTGACCACCTTATAAACTAAATTATTATTTTGAGCGAAGTAAAGCGTTTCCAAAACCACGAAAAATTTTAAATTCATACAAAATAGCATAGCTTAGCAAGTTGGAATTTCTCATGAAAAAAATCTTGTATATCATAATCCTAATCGCAACCACCTGTTTTGCGCAAACAGCAATTACGCCAATAGATAATGCAACATCGGACTCTGCCGCATACTACGAGCAATTATACCAGTATAATTTGGACAGTTACAATTTCGATAAGAAAGCGGCAAACATAGCTTTGATTACTGCAGGAGTATCCACAGGATTAGCAGGAGTATCTACAATCACATTTTTTCTTTACTATTTAGAACAACATTCTAAAAATAGTGACTACAGTATGTCCATGTCACACCCATGGGCAATCGCAACACTTGTATTGTGCGGCATAGGAGCCACCTCAGCCCTTGTTTATGGCGGATTTGAAATTGCGGCAGCGGTACGAAAAAGCAATTATACGGAATACGATATTCAACGAAAAAAACACGCAACCACCCCCACCTTAAGCATTCACATAGCCCCGATTATAGATCCTATAAACCAAATCTATGGCGGAGCATTAGCACTGAATTTTTGAAAAAAATTTCCGACTGAGCATACCTCATAAAACAGCATTTTCCGACCACATTTTTCTCTCGTCTCTAGTCTTTGCTCGTGGCAAGCTCCGCGATATTCTTCACATTTTCACATGCAAAATTCCAATAACTAGTAACCCAAATCTATCGGTTATAAAATTATTTGATGATGCAAATTCATTACTTTTGCAAAACGGTGCAATTCCAATAACAATTTACTGCCTACCGTCTACTGTCTACTGCCTACTTTATTATATTATAGTCACTATGCAAATTACAAACGCTTCTCAACTTACTGGTGTTTTCCCCGCGTTGTTCACCCCGCTCAAGAACGACGATCCTAAGAACCTTCGCAACTCCATCGACTTCAAGAAGATGGGGCAGATGATTGACGATGTTATTGCAGCTGGTGCTAGTGGTGTGCTCCCCGCCGTGACGACGGGCCAGAGTGCAACGGTCTCTCCGCAGCAGCACTTGGATATCATTAAGTTCACGCTCGACTATGTTGACGGTCGCGTTCCTGTGATTGCAGGCGCAGGCTCCAACTGCACGCGCGAATCTATCGAGATGATCGAAAACGTTTTGAAGATTGCTCCGGTGGCAGTCCTCTGCGTGACAGGCTATTACAACAATCCGCCGCAAGAAGGCTTGCTCAAGCACTACCAGACGCTCAGTAGCGAAACGGGTGCAAAGATCGTTATTTACAACGTTCCGGGCCGTACCTCCAGCTACGTCCATCCGGACACTTTGATCGCTCTTGCCGAAGACAAGAACATCATCGGTCTCAAGCAGGCGGTTGAATTTGGTTTTGGCGAAAAGTTCCACGAAGACACGATGCGCGTCATCAAGGAAACGAAGGGCAAGGACTTTGCTGTGATGAGCGGTGAAGACGGCCTCTTCGCAGACCTCCTCGAAATGGGCGGCACGGGTATCGTGAGCGCAACGGGCAACATCCCGGAAGCTTGCAAGACTTTCGTTGACCTCTACAAGGCTTTCCAGGCTGGCGATAAGGACAAGGCTCACAACTTGCAGAAGGCTGCACGCGATTACATCGACGCCACGTTCTGCCGCAAGAACCCGATTCCTCTCGGAACGCTCTTCAACAGCCCGTTGTTCCAGCCGCTCGTCAGCGTGAAGGACACGGCAAACGGTGCAGACGCAGTTGCCCGCATCATGAAGCTCATCGACGAGAAGGCCCAGAGCTTGAAGAAGTATCATGTTTAGTAGGAAGTAGACGGTAAGAAGTAGACAGTTGTTTTATTGTGGCGGCATAGCCGCGATTATTACACTTCCAACTTCCTACTGACTACTGATAACTTTTTTTTCAGGAGAATCACAAATGGCTAAGAATGAAAAATCCGTTACTGACTTGGTCTGCGAACACATCAAGAAGCAGAAGCTTCTTCCGATTCCGGTGCAGACCTTGAACGAAGAAGCCGAAGCGACTCGCTACTTCGGCGGCGACCTCAAGGAATTCTTGGCAGCAGCCAAGACTCTCGGCGCAAAGGGAATCTTCGTTGAAACACTTTATCTGGAAGACGACGAATTCTACTACGACAGCGGCATCGATGACGAAGAATACCTCGCCATGAACGGTGACTTCAACAACGAATGCTGCTGCGGTGAAAACTGCAAGTGCAAGAAGGGCGACAAGAAGTCCAAGAAGGCCGAAGATGACGACAAGGTCGATGGCGTTCTCTTGGAACCGGAAGATCTCGAAGGTCTTGACCTCTCCCTCCTCCGTCCGGAAATTGCAAAGTTCCTCGACCGCGTTGGCGAAAGCTGCGGCGTGCGCTTGACCGTTCCGGGCGTGGACCACCTCGAAGTCGAAATCTTCGCGGACTGGTACGACGAATTCGCCGAACTCGTTGACGAAGCTTCAGAAATCATCGAAGAAGATCCGAACGGCGCTCTCGAACAGGTGGAAGCCATGTTCAAGGAAGCTGAAAAGGCCGCCAAGGATGAGGACAAGAGCGTGAAGAAAATCGCCGCTCATCCGCCTAAGAAGACCGCAAAGTCTAAGAAATAATACAAGACTGTAATAAGACTTTGCTCTCGCAAAAGCGTGCAAAACGAGCGTCATGAAATTATGCTTGCATAATTTCATGACCGAGTAAAGCCGCGGACGCTGAAAGCGTCAATCGCGACCGGTTAATACCGGTCGCTTTTTGCTCACAGAAGACCGCAAAGTCTAAGAAGTAGTCCCGCTTTTCAACAAAGTAAAAAACGAGTCCCGAAAACAGGGCTCGTTTTTTTTGTATAAAGAAAAAGCACAAAAAAACGTTCCTCCTTACGGAGGAACGTTTTTACAGTCTTTAACGAGAGAGACTTTATGACGCTAAAGATCGTTTACTTCACGGAGAAGCGCTGCATGTAAGTGCCCTGCTTCACCATGTAAATACCGGAGTTCTTGAAGTTAGCCTTGAGAACATCGTTCACGATTGCACCAGCTTCGACCTTCACATTGCCGAGGTAACGGCCCTGCATGTCGAACACCTGAACAACACCGCTCTTGAGTTCTGTTCTCGGAGCCATGTGGATACCAATCGTGCTGCTAGAAGACTTCACGGTCTTAGAAGAGCTAGACTTTGCTTCGCTACTAGAGCTTGATTCAGGCTGCGGAAGCGGATGCTTCTTGTCGGTCATCTTGAAGTAGGTGACATCGAACGAACCCGTTCCACCACCGGCTTCCACGAGCACCTTGGCTTCGTACATCTTACCCATCTTCATGCCGAGAGATTCCCATTTCTTGAAGTGAGCCGTGATGTCGATATGGCCGCAGGAACGAGCACTCTTACGCACGCTGAAGAACTGCGGGAAAGTCTGATCCCCCTTAATGGAGGGCTTGTTTACACGAGTGTTCTGCCAAATTTCGTAAGTATCACCGTCAACCGTGAATTCACCCTTTCTCTGGCCAAGGAGATTTGCACCCGGCTTATTGAACCAGTCATCCACGATGTAGTATTCTACGAGCGGATCAACCGTCCAGCCATAGATACCAATGTAGTTGTAGCCACCGGCAGAACCCTGTTTTTTCCAGTTGAAATAGGCATCGATGGGGCCAACTTGTTCATAAGTCTGCTTTTCATCATACTTGAAGCCGACACGGGCAAGGAAGTCACCCGTATTACTCCAGCTGGCCTTATAAGTTCCGTTATCATAGTAGGTCATGGAGTTATTGCCACCCTGGTACCAGATTTCATAGTGGTACGGAGAGCTGCCGACGTTACCCGTCACGCTGGAATTGTCACGACCTCTATCAGTCTTGCCATTGCCTTCGTGACCCATCTGATCCTTGCAAGCGTCAATCGTACCGCTAACAGCGGCGCTACCCTTAGAGGAACTGGATTTCGGAGCAGCCGTAGAAGAGCTAGAAGTCGGCTTTGAGGGACCGTCAGACACATAAACTTTAGCATAATTAAAATCAATCTTTCCTGAAGCGCCTTGCTGTTCAGGATACTGACCAGCTTCGCCCAAAATCTTTGCTTCGTACAAAGACTTGCCAAGGGTAATGCCCTTCTGCTTCCAGGCCTTGAAATGTTCCGTAATGCTGATCGTACCGCACTTACGAGCAGTGCTTCTCAAGCTATAAATCTGCTTGAAAGGTTTATTACCTTCGATACTTGCTCTGTTGGCGTCAGCCGTGAAAATTTCGTATTCGGCACCATCAACAGTGATTTTGCCCTGAGACGTACCAAGCCAATTCGGTCTAGAGGCCGGACCCCAGTTATCGACGATGTACCATTCGATCAACGGATTTTGCATCCATCCGTAGATACCGGCATAGGCATAAGAAATAGACTTTTCATTGGTGAAAGTCTTCATGCTATAATCGGCAACAAGGTTGCCAACCGAAAGAGGATCCTTGCCGCTATTGCTTCCGTAAAAGAGGCCTTCTCTGCAAAGGAAGTCATCAGTATTGGAGAACGAGCAAGAGAAAGAACCATCCGTATAGAAATCGGTTGTAGCGCTGCCGCTCTTGTTCCACTGTTCATAGTGGAAATCACCAATTGGCCCAGTTTCACCCTTGTCGGCACCCGCGCCAACGCTAAACGAGACCGTTTTCTTTGTACCAGAATGACTTGCGTTGCAGAAATCCTGGGCAAAAGCACCAGAAGCCAAACCAAATGACAGGACTAAGCCTATCTTGGCTACACTAGAAATGTTTTTCATAATAATGATACTCCTCACATTTTAGTTATGCTGAACATAATATATGAGTGGCAGAAAAAAAAAGACGTAAAATAAAAAAAAGTTTGTTGTTGCGAAAAACAACGACAAATAATTTACATTCGAAGAGCCGTTCTGCACACAATCGACGGTTCAACACACAAAAAAAGCCCTTCCTGGATAATTCCAAGAAGAGGCTTTATACTTTCGGGAACTATTGTTCCGATTATTCTTCAGTTTCCGTCGGACCGACTTCCTGCTTTTCAGCATCATCCTTTACAACGGAATCGTCATCGACTTCAACGCCCTTGACCTTGTCGAAGGTTTCCTTGGCGTCAGCGCTATCCTGTTCGATATCTTCGACGCTCGGGAGTGCTGTTGCATCCTTCACGACGTCACCATCGCGCAGCGTGATTGCCTTGACGCCCTGGGCATTACGGCCCGTGAGGCGGATATCGGCAGCCTTGATGCGGATGACCTGACCATCCTTACTCGTGATGATCAAATCGTAATCGTCAGCGACGCTTTCCACGAACACGGCGGCACCAATCTTGTCGGTGACGTTCAAGTTGCGGACACCCTTGCTACCACGGCGGGTCACACGGTAAGAACCTGGTTCAGAACGTTTGCCATAACCCTTTTCGGTGATGGTCAAAATCTTGTTGCCAGCCTTGAGCCACAAAAGCGAAATGACTTCGTCGCCTTCAGCGAGCGTAATGCCCTTCACACCATGCGTGCCACGGCCCATAGCGCGGAAGCAGCTAATCGGGAACGTGACCGCCTGGCCGTTCTTGGTCGCAATCATCAAGAGATCCTTCGGAATCGGGCGGTTAGCGAAGTCTTCGGCATCGCCAGATTCTTCTTCAGAAGCATCGGTTGGTGAGCCTGTCGAACCATCGGCAGCCTGAGCTTCTGCGGCGTTTTCAACGGCTTCTGCAGAATCGTCATCAGAGGCGTTCTTGCTCGCTTCGAATTCTTCGGCAGACATGCCCACGAGCTGCACCTTCACGAGTTCATCGTCTTCGTCGAGGCTAATGGCATTGACGCCAGCCTTACGCGGACGGCTAAAGAGCGTGAGGTCCATCTTGTTGATGATGCCCTTCTTCGTTGCAAACACGAGGCAGAAGTAGCCACCGAACTTGCGCACCGGCACAATCGCCTGCACCTTTTCGCCTTCCGTGAGCGCCACAAAGTTCACAATCGGGCGGCCCTTGCCATTGCGGGCGCCTTCCGGCAAGCGGTAGACCTTCGTCCAGTAAACGCGGCCCTTGTTCGTAAACACGAGCAAGTAGCTGTGCGTGCTAGCCGTGAAGATCTGTTCCACGTTGTCTTCGTCCTTGAGGCCTGCACCGATAATACCTTTACCACCGCGGTTCTGGGCCTTGAACGTATCAATCGGCAAGCGACGGATGTAGCCTTCCTTGCTGAGCGTGATGACCTGTTCTTCTTCGGCAATGAGGTCTTCGTCATCGCTATCGTCAATAGCTTCGCCAATCGTTGTGCGGCGTTCATCGCCATACTTGGCCACAACGGCATCGAGCTTTTCGAGCATGATGGCAATGCGGCGTTCGCGCTTTGCCAAGATGTCCTTCAAGTCAGCGACCGTTGCAATGAGTTCGTTGTATTCGGCTTCCAACTTTTCGATGTTCAAGCCGACCAACTGAGCAAGGCGCATGTCAACGATGGCCTGGGACTGAATTTCGTCGAGCGAGAAGCGATCCTGCAAGCTCTGCTTTGCAATTTCAGTCGTCTTGCTCTGGCGAATAATTCTCACCACTTCATCGATGTTCTGCGTTGCAATACGCAAGCCTTCAATGATGTGGAGGCGAGCTTCAGCCTTCTTCAAATCAAACTGCGTGGCACGCGTAATCACATCGAGGCGGTGGTCAATGTAAACCTGCAAAAGATCCTTGAGCGTAAGGAGCTTCGGGAGGTTATTGACGAGCGCCAAGTTGTAAATGCTAAACGTCGTCTGCAACTGAGTGTACTTGAACAAGTTATTCAAGACAACTTCGCCAACTGCATCACGGCGGAGTTCAATCACAATGCGGATGTCGCGGCTCGATTCATCGCGGATGTCCGTAATGCCGTCAACACGCTTGTCGCGAACAAGGTCTGCAATCTTCTTGCAGAGTTCCGCCTTGTTCACCATGTACGGGATTTCCGTCACGATAATGCGCGGCTTACCCTTAGAATCCGTTTCAATTTCGGTACGGGCGCGAACGCGAACGCGACCATGCCCTGTGAGGTAAGCTTCGCGAATGCCAGAACGTCCACAGACAATAGCACCGGTCGGGAAGTCCGGACCCTTCACGTAGTCCATCAATTCTTCACCGGTAATATCAGGATTTTCGGCCATGGCATGAATGGCGGCACCAACTTCGCGCAAGTTGTGCGGAGCCATGTTCGTAGCCATACCCACAGCAATACCCGACGTTCCGTTCACAATCATGTTCGGAAGTGCAGACGGAAGCACCAACGGTTCTTCGAGAGATTCGTCGTAGTTCGGGCCCATGTCGACCGTATCTTTTTCAAGATCTTCGAGCATGAGGGCGCCAAGGTTATTCATCTTAGCTTCGGTGTAACGCATGGCAGCCGGGCTGTCACCGTCAATAGAACCGAAGTTACCCTGACCAAACACCAACGGATAACGCAGAGAAAAGTCCTGCGCCATACGGGCTAAAGTTTCATAAACAGCAGAATCACCATGCGGGTGGTACTTACCGATAACATCACCCACGATACGGGCGGACTTGACCGTTCCCTTGTTCGGAACCACGCCCAACTTGTGCATACTGTACATCACACGGCGGTGCACCGGCTTAAAGCCATCGCGAGCATCCGGCAATGCACGAGCGACAATAACGCTCATCGAGTAGCGAAGATAGCAGTCCTGCATGTCTTGTTCGACAAGACTCTTAAACTGCGATCCAGGTACCATTTCTTCTGACATTAGTTAACCTCAAATTAGTAGGAAGTAGACAGTAGGAAGTAGGAAGTTTTTCCTAAATCATTCCGCCCCCTTCCAACATTTCATTTATTACTTTCAAACTTTCTTCATCGGTCTGGTCTATGCGGTGCGGAGTAATCGTCGCATAGCCCTTATCTAGCAAGTTATCGTCCGAACCCTCGGGAGCCATCGACCACAGCTTTTCGCCATCCAAGAACCACAAGCCATCCTTGTGATCGTAGTGGTCGGTAAACATTCCACGGTCCATCGTGCAAGCCTTAAAGCCAAGAAATTCGTCATCCTTGACTTTCGGGAAATTCACATTCCAGAAGACGCCCCTGGAAATTTTCTTGAACAACTTTTCGGAAACAATCTTACGTGCAAAATCAATCGCCACCTGCAACAGGTTGCCTTTCAATCCACGGAGCGAAAGCGCAACCGCAGGCACCCCCCAAAGGGCCGCTTCGCGGGCGCCGGCAACCGTCCCCGAATATAGCGACGACACACCAGAATTTTCGCCCACATTGACTCCCGAAAAACAGACATCAAAGCCTTCGGGAACAATCGTGTTATCATCAAGTCCGTAATTGGCAAAATGCCCTATGGCAAACTTCACACAGTCTGCCGGAGTACCCGAAACCGAGTAAACCTCGTACGGCAACTTCGCCTTCCCCGGAACAGCTTCGACATGCTGAATGCGCAACCCGCGACGAATCGTAAAGGCGTGACCGACACCACTCTGTTCATCTTCAGGAGCAAAAACATAAACATCGGAAATATCACTCAGGGCAAGAGCGAGAGCGTGCAGATTAACACCACCAACGCCATCGTCGTTCGTTATGAGGACCCTTATTTTCCGTATTTTATCCATTTATATGGAAATCTAGAAAAAAGGGCGGTAAAACGGAGTCAACCCCTCAAAAATACACGTAAAAAAGCCAATTTTTAGCCGTTTAAAGGGTAATTTTCTATCATTGAAAACATGTACACCGAACCAAAATTTTTAGCCATGAAAGAGCCCTCCAAGTTCAAGAGGCTGGCCGAACTTTTACGAGTAATTATCTTGCAATTAGGCGATGACGTACCACGCGCCCGCCGTGAGTTCGAGACCTACACCGAATGGCTCCACCTGCCCGAATCCGAAAGATTGACAGGCAAGAACCAAGCACAAATGATTGACCTCTACAAGACTTTCCGCACTCGCGCAGGGCTTGGTTTTGAACGAGACGTTTATCTGGAACAGGAACCAGGCGACCGCGAAGTGGCTAACGAAAAACCGATTCCATTCGCGGTTCTCGTTCACAACTTGCGTAGCGCATTCAACGTCGGTTCCATCATCCGCAGCACAGACTGCTTTGGTCTCGAAGGAGTTCACTTAAGCGGCTACAGCTGCAATCCCGATCATGTAACCGTAAAAAGCGCCGCGCGCGGCTGCCAAGAATGGATACCCATCAAACGCTGGGAAAGCCCATTCGACTGCATCAAATGGCACAAAGAAAACGGCTACGAAATCATAGCTCTTGAAACCGGCGAAGATATTCCAAGTATAAATAACGTAACATGGCCCGCAAAAGGCCTTATCGTTCTCGGCAACGAAGAACTCGGCATCGCTCCCGAAATCATGGCCGAAGCAACCATGAAAGTCACCATCCCGATGGCTGGCCGCAAGGCAAGCATGAACGTTGCCGGCGCATTCGCGATCATGGCATTTTGTTTGCGCAGCAACGCGAAGTAAAAAGCACCTTTCGCTAAAAGCAAAAGCCGCAGCATCAAGCCGCGGCATTTTTTCTTGTCATGCCCGACTTGAACGGGCATCTCCTTTTCTAAAACTATTTACTCGGCGCAAGCGCCTTCACAGCTTCGGTCAAGCGGTCAATAGCCTTGATGAGTTCATCCATCTTGGCATCGCTAACACCACCGGCAATCGCGGCAGCAGTTGCATTCGCGGCAGTTTCAACAGCTTTTGCAGCAGTCGTCGAAGCGGCAGCAGCGGGAACCTTACCAAACCAAATATCCGGCCAGCGGTCATTGCCACTGTTGTATGTAATGCGAGTTGCCGTTTCAACCGGTTCACCAATTTTCCAAATGTAAAGTTCATAGTCAAACAAGTCATGGTCATGGCCCTTGTCCGTAGCGCCCCAGACAAGCCACTTGCCATCTGGCGAGAGGCGCGGGAAGTATTCATGGCTGCGACGGCCCGGCAAGTCCATCAGCTTTACGTTCTTCGGAATACCGAAGAAGCCGACCTTTTCCACCTGTTTGCCGTCCTTGGCCGTGAACCACAAAATTTCACTCGGAGCAGCCGTTCCGCCATTACCCGTGGGGTTCACGCGGTAAAGCTTGGAGCCATCAAAATTCCAGTCAATTTGGCAACCATCACCAGACTTCGTCCAAGATTTCTTGGCCAAGTCCCACACGCCCGTTTCGCGCATAGAACCACGGAGCGTAATAGCAAGATGCTTGCCATCCGGGCTCATGTTCGGTTCCTGCAAAATCACGCCAGCCTTGAACGCCTTTTCGCCATCGAGCACCAGCGTCTCTTTTTTGCTCGCGAGATCCATCGTGAACACCTTGCCGGCACGGCTAAACACAATAGACTTGCCATCCGGGCGCCACGTGCCCCACGTTGCATTTTCAACGAGCTTCGTCTCGTTGCTGCCATCGATACCGACAGTCCACAAGTCCCACTTTTCTGGGTAGTTCGCATCATTTTCAGGAACCCAGCCGCCCTTGCTGCGGTTAAAAAGCACCTTCGATCCATCTGGTGCTACACGCGGGAACCAGTCCACGTTGTTGCTCTTGGTGAGCGCACGCGCATTCGTTCCATCCGCATTCATAATCCAAATATCATGGAGAGAATTTGCACGGCTTGTAGACCAAACAATAGCTCCTTCCAGCTTTCCCTTCAAGGCATCGAGAGCCTTCTGTTCTTCGGGAGTCGGATCAACAGAAGCACCCACTGGAGCGCCCTGTGCAGCAAAAGCAGAAACGGCTAAAAAGCCAATCGCAGAAATAAAAGCAAACTTTTTCATTTTCATATCAAAAAGATAGTAACACGCAAAAAAAAGTTTGAAAGAGCCGCCAACAACACGGCTTTTTTCCGCGAAAACACGAAATAACAATTCTGTCATGTTTCTGTACGAAGAACATAAGAAGATGGAGAACACATCGGGAACATTTAATGTTTTTAACATATTTTTTCGCAACCGCTTATGAAAATGTCAATATATTTTTACAACTGTGACGAGTGGAATGAAAATGAGATACCAGTTTTTTAAAATCTTTTTACTAACCGGAATTATAATTGCAGCCTGGAACTGCTCCGAAAGCGCAGCGGTACAGGAAAGTGCATCCGGAACATCGAAAGCTGGTTTGGATATTCAAATTCCCCAAAATATCGTTGTCCGCGAGCCCAGTTATTTCTACCAAATTAATACAAATGTTTACATTATCGCACCGTCAACAATGACCGTAAGCGATGGTTCTGGGAGCATCATCGGGACATTCAACACTTCCACCGGCGCCATCATGTCACTTTCTGGCGACATCATCGCTATCAACTTGGATTTGAGCAAGCTCCCTGTAGTCGCACCGACTAAACCTTCGAAGAACTTGATAGCAGTCGATTTGGACATTTAGCAATTTTTATATTGCAGTCCATATGAGTGACGCCTTCGAAAAACGCATCAAGAAACATATCATCGGAAAAACGCACCGTTTTTTAGCGGTCGTCCCGCTCGGTTTCGAACAAACGCTTATCAATGAACTTAAGTTCATTGGCATTGAGACGAGTGATGCTTTAAACCCGCCACATGTCACCGGCGACGGGAAAGTAGAATTTACCGCAAAGATTACCGAAGCCTGGAAAGCAGTCGCATTCAGCCGCCTCGCAAACCGCGTGCTCATGCACATCACCGACTTCAAAGCCGAAAACTTCCGCGAACTCGAAAAAAAAGCAAGCGAAATCCCGTGGGAACTTTTCTTAGACGACAACCATTTAAGGCGAGAGTCGCGCCCAACGGAGTTGGGCATGACCGAGCCGAATGGTTGGGAATTGAGCGAAGCGAAAGTCCAAAGACGAGAGACGAAAGACGAAAGATATTTATCTAGTAACTCCATAAACATTCACGTTACTTGTAAGCATTCGCGCTTGTACCACAGCGACGCCATTGCCGAAAGATTGTATAAAATAATTGAAGGGGTAAGAGTCCCCCTCGCTCCTGCCGACACGGCATCCGCTACCCCCTCTGCGGGGACGCCCCACAACGCCCCGCCGCAAAACGAGAATCGCGGCACACCTCAAAATCTCTACGTCAACTTCCTAGACGACCGTTGCACCATTTGGCTCGACCTCGCAGGCGAAGAACTCTACAAGCGCGGCCACGAACGATACGTCAACGACGCCCCGCTCAAAGAAACCATCGCCGCCGCGATGCTTTTCGAAGCAATCAAAGCAGCTTCCCTAACCACCAACCACCTTCTAGTAACTAATAACTCAGAACTAGTAACTACATCCTACTGTCTACCGCCTACTTCCTACTGCCTACTCGACTTAATGTCTGGCAGCGGCACATTCAGCCTCGAAGCCGCATACATTGCAAACAAGCATATTCCAGGCAAATGCCGCGACTTCGCGCTAAAGCACCAACCCGCCTTTAAAGAAGCAACTTGGAATTTCATTATCAAGTCAGAAGTCGGAAGTCGGAAGTCGGAAGGCAATGCATTCGCGACAATCGCAAAAATCGTCACAAGTGATATTTCTGAACGCGCTATCGCAATCATCAAGCACAACGTAGAATGCAGTCCGCTCGCAAGCACCTCTCCGAACGGCGACAAGCCCACCATCAACCCGCAGCTCAAAGATTTTTTCAGCTACACCGCAAAAGAAATCGCAGACACTAGCAAAGAAGCCTCGCCCATTATCGTACTGAATCCGCCATACGGAAAGCGCCTTGACTTTGACGCACCAAAGCTTTATATAAAAATAGGCCGCAAGCTAACAGAACTAGCCCACGACCTAAAACAGTTCAACAAGACTCTTACCGTCGCAATCCTTGCGCCCAAAGACGACAGCCGAGAAGGTTCCAAATACACCTGCACATCGAACTTGTTACGCGAATGCGCAGCACTTTCACCGGAACACAACTCCGCCGCAAAAATAATCGCCACAAGCCACGGCGGCTTCAGCCTAAATGTATTTATTGCCCAATTAAACTATTAATAGTCTTTATCGATTTCCACGCCTATATTATCAGGAGAGCCACATAAGAACATGTGGCAATCATATTCTTCCACGCTCATTCGAGGCGGCTGATATTTCTTTTTGCCCTTGTTCAAAGTTTCTGCAATAAATTTATTTTGTTCATTTTTTTCAAGCATTCAAAGCCCCTTATTTAATAATTACATGTTTACCATTATGATAATAATTTCCTCGTGCAGTCGGCTTCGCTTTCAAGCGACGGCCCTTCACATCGAACCAGCCGTTCAAACGAATTTCTCCCGTCACTGTATCAAACGTTCCTGAATCCACGACATTATCATTTTCATCGACGATTTCAACATGGATTTCTCTGGAAATTCCCGAGCCGAAACCGCCCAAAGACCCGTTCTGCGCTTTTTTCAAGGCTCTGTTATTATTTATCAAATACCCACGTAACGGATGTATATAAGCCTCAACACCAGCCTTCACAAATTCGCCAACACGCTTATTATTGCGTTCTTCACCGGCAAAACCATAAACATAACCCAAATCAGCAGGTGTATTGCCGAAAACTTTATAACGATACACGCCCCTGTATTCCCAATTATTATAGGTTGTCAAAGGTTCAGGAGTCTGAGGTTCAACCTCGGTATTTAACGTTACAGGGCCGATAAAATTCAAGTCCGTTTCTGCAGGCATTACAAAATAAGGGATATTCGCTTGGACTTTGGGCGTATAGATTCGTTGAATTTTAACAGTCCATTTTTTATCGAACTCACCAATGGTGAAGAATCTATATATCTTGCCACCCTTAAACTTAGACGTATCTATCGCGAACGGCAACATGATTGTCGACATGATTCCGACTTTAAACTTTCTCTCGAGTACAACAGAATCAACATCAATATCGTTAGGAATCTTTAATTCTTCCGATCCCGTATATTCACCATTAATAACAGCAATTTTCTTACCTGTTGAGCCAGGATACTTATAGATTGCAACAGGGCCATAATAAGTGACATTAATCTGCCCCGCAACCCAATGCGGATACAATGTAATATTCTGATTGTCAGTATAAGTGGCCCCTAAGCCATAAACCTTATCGCCACCATCTTGAGTGGCCCATCCATCTTGAGAATAGCCGTCACGAGTGAAGCCACCAGCTTTTGCTAACATCAGTCCTTCATCATAATATTTCTTTTGGCTACTAACAGAACCCGTAGCATTCGAACCCGCAGCATACGTAATCGTAAAAGAAACTTTATCCCATGCTGGATACAAGACAATAGGTGCATTTGCCGTATAGCTAGCCCCAAAATCATAAACTTTCTTTCCATTATACGAAGTAGCCCAACCCACTTGGTCAAAACCCAAGCGCTGGAAATGCCCCTTAGACGCAAGAGTCAAAGAGGTTCCATATTCCTTAATCTGGTCCGAAACAGAACCATACGACTCATTGTCTGCCAAGTATGTTATTTTATATGTTTTATTAGACCACTTTGCATAAAGCGTCTTATCGCCTGATGATCCCTGAATTATTTGGGTTGCTTTTTGAGTAAATCCAGCATCATAGAACCACCCCTCAAAATCTTTTCCTTCAGCTGCGGTCGGATTGGCAAGCACTATCGTCGATGATTCAATGTTATACGAATCCTGATTATTCCCCTTATCCACAGCGCCATTCAACACATAAGAAATATTAAATTTTTTGAGGTTCCAGTTAGCATATAAAACAAAGCTATGATCGATAGGCGTTTCAAATTTGAATGTATTTGTACACGACTCTTCCGTATACCAATTCACAAACTCATAACCTTCATCAGCAACCGGATTTTCTGGTTTTGCAACCGTGTTGCCAGACTCTAAACGGACATAAGTTACCGTTGTTTGACCATGCTTATTCGCATTGAATGTCACTGTGTAAGTTTCAACATCCGTCCATACAGCATTAAGTTTAAGGCCTTCCTCCGCCACGACTGTGCTTAAATCAACGACTTTAGTACTAGAGACATTTGTATTTGCCCATCCTGTAAAATAGGACCAAGTTTGGCACTCGCCCTCATTTCCCGAAACATACGCACTGCAGTATTTCGTCGGCAAATCACCTAGGCCATCAACAGTAATCACATCACCCTTGGTCACCCGAATAACCTTTTCAATGTGTTCACCCCCAGGGATGGACACATCAAAAATGATTTCATAAACAGGCGCCCAAACCGCAAACAACGTATCTGAAACAGTAACGGTTCCGAGATCGGTGGCCGGAGATTCAGATCCTTTAGTAAAAGCCCATCCTTTAAACGTCGAATCTTTACGGGACGGTTTGCCCACTTCATCGGCAACAATTACCATTCCCGCATGGAGGACTTTATTCTTAAAAGTAGCGCCATCCGCAAAAGTACCCCCGTCGGCATCGAATACAATCTTATAACCATCGGGTCCATAGCCATTGAGCAAAAGCGTTGTTTCGCCCACAGACCACGGCTTCGTTTCATTTTCTTCATCATTTAGTGAGACTACAGTGTTATCTGTATTACTGAAATCAACTCTCTTTGTACCGTCAGTAACATCACACCCTTCATCAACCTTTCCAATTCCATCAATTTTTTCATTCTCGTCATACTCGAAAAAAACATTTTTCGTAACTAAAGTTCCAGGAGTCGGAGACGCAGAAACATATCCTGCAATGGCACCAACAGCACCATCCTTACCCGTTTTCACACCCGGTCCAACATACACACAAGAATATACGTTCACATGAATTTTAATGAGACCAATAATGCCCCCTACATAAGCATTTTTTCCACTCGCTTGGATTTCAACAAAACTCAGACAATTAGAAATCGTACCTTTTTTAGCATTACCTACAATACCACCAACACCTTGACCATTACCAGTAGTCTTTATTGTACCCGTAACCATGCAAGCATCAACAAGATTGTTTTCTGACTCATTCATCCACCCCACAAAGGCGCCCACAGAAATCTGCTGATCTAGTCCAAGAATATCACCCGCATTGGTTGATGCTTGAATATCTACATTTTCAAGAGTCAAATTCTTAACGGTTCCACTACCAAGCACTGCAATAAGACCTAGATTCTGGGCATACTGCTTATCAATTGCAGCCAACTCTGATCCATTGACATAAAGGTTTTTAATGATATGGCCATTACCATCAAAAACCTTGGAATACGATTTATTACCAATACCCGCAGCAATCGGAGTCCAAAGTTTGCCGTTCAAATCAAGGTCGGCAGTGAGTTTCGCATTGCCCTTAGTATAATTTTCGGCATACCAAGCCAGCTTCGACTCGGTATCGATAATGTAGGTATCACCTTCCTTGGTGGGTTCATCCTTGGATATTCCGTCCCATGCCGCAAAAGCTTGCCCCATGCCAAGCACAAGGCAGACTAACGTGAAAAATCTTGTCATAAAGCTATTCCCCTTCATAAAATTCCTTTAGTCTATGAATAATATAACTCATAGCTTCTACCTTTCAAACATAAAAGTAATTATTTGATAACAAAATTTTCACAAAAATCATAATAAAGGCACTTTTTAAGGCCAAAACTCTTCATAACTGTGCGAAAATCCACATTTTTGCTAAATTTTCTGCTAAAATTGGCGATTTTGTCGCCGCATTCAAAAGGATTATACTATGCCGAAACTTCGTTCGCTCAAGACTATGGAAGGCCGTGAAATGGCCGGTGCACGCGCCCTGTGGCACGCAACTGGAACCAAGGTGGAAGACTTTGGGAAGGACTTGGGCCAGGTGGTCGCCCGCGCGATCGAAGCTGCCGGCGGTGTCGCTAAGGAAATGAACACCATCGCCGTCGATGACGGTATCGCCATGGGCCACGACGGCATGCTCTACAGCTTGCCCTCCCGCGACCTCATTGCCGACTCCACCGAATACATGGCAAACGCCCACCGCGCCGACGCCCTCGTTTGCATCTCTAACTGCGACAAGGTGACTCCAGGTATGCTCATGGCAGCCATGCGCCTCAACATTCCGGCAATCTTCGTTTCTGGCGGCCCGATGGAAGCCGGCCACGTCACGACGAAGGACGGCAAGGACCGCGCCCTCGACTTGATCGACGCCATGATCGATTCCGCAGACAACACCATCAGCGACGAAGAAGTGGCCGCCATCGAAGCTAACGCTTGCCCGACTTGCGGTTCCTGCTCCGGCATGTTCACCGCAAACTCCATGAACTCCCTTACCGAAGCCCTCGGCCTCAGCTTGCCTGGCAACGGCACCATCGTTGCAACGCACGCCGAACGTAAGAAGTTGTTCGAAGCTGCCGGTAAGCGCATCGTGGAACTCTGCCACCAGTATTACGATTTGAACGACGAAAGCATCCTCCCGCGCAGCATCGCCACGAAGGAAGCCTTCGAAAACGCCATGCGCCTCGACATCGCCATGGGCGGCTCCTCCAACACCGTGCTCCACTTGCTCGCCGTGGCTCAGGAAGCGGGCGTTGACTTCACCATGAAGGACATCGACCGTCTTTCCCGCAACACGCCGTGCATCTGCAAGGTCGCCCCGACCGTTCACAACATCCATGTGGAAAACGTGAACCGCGCCGGTGGCATCATGGGTATCCTCGGTGAACTCGACCGCATGGGCCTCATCCACAAGAATGCAAAGACCGTTCACGCCGCCACCATGGGCGAAGCTCTCGAAGTGAACGACCTCAAGCGTAACCCGAGCGCCGAAGCTAAGCAGCGCTACCTCGCTGGCCCCGGCCGCAAGTACAACCTGGTCGCCTTCTCGCAGAACTTCATGTACCCGGACCACGACCTCGACCGTGCCACGGGCGCTATCCGCGACGGCGAACACGCCTACACCAAGGACGGCGGCCTCGCTGTTCTGTACGGTAACCTCGCAATCGACGGCTGCATCGTGAAGACCGCCGGCGTGGACGAATCCATCTGGAAGTTCACCGGCCCGGCAATCGTGTTCGAAAGCCAGGAAGAAGCCGTCGAAGGCATCCTCGGCAACAAGGTAAAGGCTGGCGACGTCGTCGTTATCCGCTACGAAGGCCCGAAGGGTGGCCCCGGCATGCAGGAAATGCTCTACCCGACCTCTTACCTCAAGAGCCGTCACCTCGGCAAGTCCTGCGCCCTCCTCACCGACGGACGTTTCTCCGGCGGTACGAGCGGCCTCTCCATCGGCCACGCTTCTCCGGAAGCCGCCAACAAGGGTAACATCGGCCTCGTGCACACGGGCGACGTTATCGAAATTGACATACCGAACCGCAGCATCAACGTGCAGCTCACCGACGACGAACTCGCCGAACGCCGCAAGGAAATGGAAGCCCGCGGTAATAAAGCATGGCAGCCAGAGAACCGCGACCGTAAGGTGTCCAAGGCCCTGCAGGCATACGCTGCCATGGCATCGTCCGCAGACAAGGGCGCTGTAAGAGACCTGTCTCTCATCGGAGTGAAGTAATCCTGTGAGCCGTAGGCGGACTCGTATTAACGAGTCGTCGAAGGCGAGAGGCGGCGAGGAATCGCAGTGTAAATTGCAATCGAGCCGCCGGTCGTCACAGGTGTGAAGTAAGTAAAGGAGATCCCGGCTCAAGACCGGGGTGACAAATCCGAAAAGCCAAAATGATATGCAAAAAAGCGGTACCTCACAGGCACCGCTTTTTTCATCCATACAAATTTGCAATCAGATTTTAGACAACCGTCAAAATATCTGAAAATCCCGTCACCTCAAAAATTTCTTTGATTTCATCACACACATTCTTGATAACCATCTTACCCTGCTTGTTCATTATCTTCTGTGCAGAAAGCAACACGCGCAATCCCGCCGAAGAAATATAAGTCAGCTTGGCAAAATTGAATTCCAAGTCCGTAACGCCATCCAGCTTACCTTGAATCTCAGATTCAAGCAAAGGCGCAGTCATCGTGTCCAAACGTCCTTCCAAAGCAAATGACACATTGGACGCATCCACATTTTTTTCGATTTTCATTCTAGCCTCGATTTTAGATTTTAATTCTTTTATAAATTAAGTCAATTTTTTTACAACCGTTAAGACATTTTTATGTCCATCTCGTTTGTATTCAACTCCGTCCATAATCTTTTTCACAAGGAAAATTCCAAGTCCACCAATTTCACGATCTTCCGCCGAAAGCGATACATCTGGATCAGCTTTTGACAACGGGTCATACTCCACACCTTCATCAATAAAAGTAAGCTTAGCGGTCAACACATCTTCGTTCACATGCAAAATAAGTTTCATATTTGATGATCCCGAATAGCGAACAACATTGCTAAACAATTCGTCAATCGCAACGCCAATCTGCGTAACAGCCTTCATTGAAGGATGATACGGTTCAAGAGCGCTTTCAACGAACTCCGTAAGAGCCCTGACATTTTCAAATTTCGAATCTACTATGATTTCTTTATCGCAATTCTGCATAATACCAGCCGAAAGTTTCGTAAATCATACAATAATTATACATTTATATAGCGAAAAGCGTCGTTTTTTTTAACAAGAATCCCTAAAAATCATCTCCTTACAAACAATTCTATATTTGAGCAGTATGATCAACACAACCCTCTGCTACATCGAACAAGACAACAAATATTTACTGCTCCATCGCGTCAAGAAAAAAAATGACATCAACAAAGACAAGTGGATTGGCATTGGTGGCAAGTTCGAAGAATGGGAATCCCCCGAAGACTGCATCCACCGCGAAGCGCTTGAAGAAACGGGACTTACGCTAATCCACCCGAAATACCGCGGCATCGTCACCTTCATCAGCGATGGCATGGACCAAACCGAATTCATGCACTTGTTTACCGCAACGGAATTTTCCGGCACAATCAAGGACTGTGACGAGGGCGAACTGGAATGGGTGGACAAGCAAAAAGTGAAAGAACTCCCCCACTGGGATGGCGATTTGATTTTCCTCGCGCTGCTCGAACGCGGTGAACCATTCTTCTCGCTAAAGCTGACCTACAAAGGGAGTACGCTTACCGAAGCATTGCTGAACGAAAAGCGTGTCACGCTCCAAGATTTTCTGTAAAAAGAGTTTTTTTTCGCTTTTTTTGATAAAAATTAAAATAGGGGCTTAACAAAACGCTTTAAATTAAGCATATTTGAAATACTCCAAACCAACCCCTGACTCGGCAAGATGCGTTCTCGGACGATATTGCCGAGTCGCTTTTTTTATTACCACTTGGCGAGGGCGTTCGAAACAATCAGGTCTTGGAGCTTTTCGACGGCGCGCGTCTGGCCATGGCGGTCTTCGGTTTCATTAGCTTGGACGTCATAAACTCCATCTGCCGAAAGAGACTTGCTTTCGTAGATGATTCTTTCTTTTACGTTATCATAAAACTTGACTTCGACGCGAATCGTCACGCGGTATGTTTCCACATCGCTATTGCTATTGTAGTTTTCAGGCTTGTTCGAATAGCTTAACAAAGTAATTTCAAAATCGGCATTGGCATCGTCGTTCACCAATCGAACGCCACCAGCATTGCGTTTGAACATATCGACAACGGCAGTATGGATGTTATTTGCAAGCACCGGGTCAAGGGTCTTGTCTTCGACCTCATGGATGTTGACCGTTTTTATGTGACTCGGAAGCGTACTTGCGGTAAAGCTGTAGCAGCCAAAGAACGCACTAGCAGCCAAGGCAAGCATCATCATACAAAGCAAACGAGGAACAATCTTACAACAACGCATACTCTTAATTTAGTAAAAGGCGAGAGCAGCGGCAGAGCGTTTTACGCTCTGACATTGCCGAGCCGCAATACATGCGCCCAAAACGGGCGCTCATTTAGTAAAAGGCGAGAGCAATCAAAAAAAATCCTATAAAAAAGCACCCCGAAGCACGAGCCTCGGGGCGCCATAAACTTAATGAACTAAGCCCTATTTTTTAGCCTTTGTTCTGCGATAGCCGCGTCTAATCGTTTCCGTAGTACGCTGGAACGGCATCGTCATAATCGTCGGGCTGCTACCATTACTTCTATAGCAGTATTCGTAAGCATCCTTCACAACCGTCATCTGGTAGATATACGGACCCGTTGCAAGCAAGCGTCCCTTGTCAGTCACCGGATACATCTTGATTGTGGCAAGCATAGCACCCGTAGCACCATATATCGGCGTGTCACCGCAACTAGACTCTTTAGTACCCTGCGGCTGCTGAACAGCAGAAGATGGCAAACCATTCAAAGCTTTTTGGAAATCTTCCTTAGTCACACGCTTATTGTACTGGTTCACAAAGTGGCCCAAGTGGTCAAACACGCGGATATTCACATGGAACGGCTGAGTCGTCGGGAAAGACCAGCTCGTGCAAGTTTCATTGCTCTTCTTGCCCGGAATGTTTGCAGAACCATCATTATAGCAGAGAGTTTTGTTTTCGCCCTGACCAGCACCATACACAACAGAGGTTCCTGGAGCGTAAGCCGTAGCACCTTGAGCACCAGAAGCCATAAGCTGATCGGCATTATCCTTAGCCCACTTGAGCGGGTCGGTACCAATAACAGCCGGAATCGGCGTCAAAACGAGGTCAGCAGTCATGTCCGTCGGGAGAGCACCGCTACCAGCCAAATCAGTAAGTGTTTGAGCTTCGTTTGTAAAGTCCGGACGGTCGTAAGCAGGATCATCAGGAATAACAGGCGTCTGAGCCACAGCGGTATAAGTAATCTTACCCCACTTTTCACGTTCATCAAAACCAGCAACATGGTTACCAGAAATAGAAGCAACAAAGAAGCCACCTAAGCTGACGTCAAACTTTTTGGACCAAGCCATCAACTGAGCCCATTCGAAAGCCGTATAGTTGCCGCCGTTGCCGTCATCATCAAGACCCGTGCTCCAAGGCACGTTAAAGGCTATACGGTCATCGCCCAAAAGGCCTCCGTCACCGACAATATTGCCATCAAGGTCCTTCAAGACACCTTCAAACTGATACATCTGACCGGCATCTTCCTTGTCAATCGGCCCTGTCATAGATGTTACATAGTAACCATATACCATCGTTACAATTGAATCTTGACCCGTAATCGTCTTAAGAGGCATTCCATTAGCGCCCAACACAGTCTTATTGCGCAAGACTACAATCGACGGCACATTCGGGTTATTCATTGCAATAAAGCTAGAATCAGCAAGAGCAACGTTCATGTACATGCTGTTTTGAGCTTTACCGTTTTCGTCCACCTTTACAACAACATCGTTAACCGTCGGCTGTCCAAAACGAGATGGAGCAAGTTCGGCAAGAGACGTACGGATGTAAATGTTAGAACCATCGGACTGACGGTCAGCATAGAAGAAGTGCAAGTGATGCCAAGTATCATCAGCCCAACCAGTAGCATCAGAAGAACCGTTGCAGTTCGTATAACCAGCAAGAGGTTCACCCGCATGGCACCCATGATTGAACTTAGCCAAAGTCTGAATATTGACCTTACCCGGAGCAGACAAGTGAGTACCACCCAAATCCACAACAAGCACACCATCGACGAAAATCCACATATCATCGTCACCGGCGAATTCGAACACTTCCGGTTCCGGCAGTCCCAAACTGTTCACCTGGTTTGCGGCCTTGTACTTGAAGCTGGCATAACCCATCATGGTAAAGGCATAGTTGCGGAGATGCTTCATGCCAATATTATCGCCTAGAGTATACAACTTAATAGCAGCCTGCCAAGCGGCGCTATGACCAGAACCAAACGAATTAACGGCACGTGGGCCACCCTGATTCAACCATTCCTTACAAAGCTCAGCAGTCGACTGTCCCAAGAAGTCTTTCTGGCTGGAAGCATATTGATAATTATAGGGAGGGCAGAAAATCGAAAGCGTCTGCGGTTCAAACTGATCGCATTTCGTTGTATCCGGTTGAACTTTCAATTTACAGGGCTTATTCATCACCCACTCTCTCGTATCCGGATTGATACTATCGAGCGGAGAGTAACCACCATTATTGTAGTTATAATCGTAAATGTAATATTTGGAATTCGGATCTTTCGGAATAACCATCGTTGTGTTGATGCGCCTATTTCGCCCAGGCACATCAGTATACCATTCATTAAAGAACTGGTTATCACAGCGTTCACTAAGTTTTTCAATCACAACGCCATCGTACATATTAAACTTTTCACCAACCATCTTGGTAAACTTCAAATATGGAATCACCATGCCGGGCGTGTAAATAACCTCATTACTCCATACTGTTCTTCCACCAGGACACTTGTAGCCGCTCACGTCATCTCTAGCGTTTGCGTATCCACGCATTGTCACTTCTTTACCAGAAACAGGATCTCTACCTTTATCAGAACATTCACCGTATTTCAAAGTTTCGTTAGTAGAAGTTTGCTGCAAATATCCTGGCAAATAGGAATTGGCCAACTTCGGAAGGCCGTCAGTACCAATCTGAACACCTGCGCCAAACTTACTGAAAGAGTTTTCATTGCCGCAAGTAGTATGATATGGATAACTAGCATACCAATCATTGCCGTACCCATAAAAATTCATTAAAGCGCCGCCGCTAGGAGACACGTAGTTATAAATTTCGTCTAAATGTTGGACTGATTCTTCAGAAAAGTTTTCGAAATCGGGATGATTCGGTTCGAAATCGCGAATGATAATATCCAACGTACGGATATCCTTGGCGACTTGAGCAAAGCCAGCAACGGAGCAGCCAAATAGAGCACCGAGAGTAATCCATCTATAAAATTTCATAATAGTCCAATCTCCACCTAATAATAGGTTACAACAATTCCACCTAAATATAAACCAATTAGAGTAAAATGAGGTCTGATGATATTGCAAAATATATGTAAAAACATGGAATCATTTGATAAACATCCTCTTTATAGTATTATATAGGCAAAATCAACTATGTTTAGCCGGCTTTTTAAATGGAATAGCTATTTTTTCCGCCCATGAATTGGTCTATTGTATTTTTTGCAGCCATGATGCTATTGCTCCTGCGCATTTTGCGCTTGAGAATCCGAGCCAATACCACCCGTTCGGAATCATTCAAAAGACTCCCACCCAAAGATCAGCTTACAGTGCTCAAGGAATGTCTTCTGAACAATCCATCCGAAGCTAATTTGAGGAATCTTGCCGAATTCGCCGAACGATCATCGTTAGAAATCGATGTCGAGAGCTATCGTCCGTACCTCAAGTCGCAGTTGGAAATTTTTGGCCGCAAAGACGCGATTGCTGAAGATAACGAACTTTACACCGCTGAAACCGCATGGATGGACAAAATTACGCCTTTCGAATTTAAAGAAGCCGAGGCTTTTAAAAGCGAAGGCGAAACGCAAAAATACATCGAGCGCACACTCGAAGGGATTGCCCGCCTGTATTCCGACGACGCCATTTTAGAAGCGCTAGCCAAGCTCGCTCCAGATTACCCGCACGCAAACGAACTTGCCGAAAGCTACAAACAGCTAATGCAAACCCGCGACGAAAGCTTGGCCGACGACAAATCGCTCGAAAAACTCCGCAAGCTCAAAGAAGCCTGGGAAGACGATTTGCTGAACGTGAGGTTATGAGGTATGGGCTTGGCGCTGCGCGCCTTTGAGGTACGAGCCAGTGGGGTAATGTTTTTTTTGCCATCCTGGAGGCGACAGCCGATAGGATCCATGCAGGGATAATTCGGAATTAGGAGTTCGGAATTAGGAATTGGTTTTAGTCATTCTCCGAAGGAGAATCCATACATTGTGCGCATGAGGCTGATTGCGTCATGAACGTAGCGAAGCGAAGTCGAAGAATCTAGTTACTTCTCCAGAAAATCCAGCGCCTCGCCCGCCAGTTCCACGCAACGGTTGCACGGGATAATTTTGTTCGGGCGAATTTCGCCGCACTTGGTGCAACCCTGCGCCCCACGCTTGAAAAAGTCTTCGATGGCATCGGCATGGTCGGGCTGCATCATCTTGGCCGCATAAAGCGCCCCACACAAGCCATCAGGAGCCTTGCCACCGCCAAAAGCACGGAACATTTCGGCAGCCTTCACCGCTTCTTCTTCGGATTTACCCGTTGCGCGAGCGTAGCCATAAGCCACAGCCATGGCGCAGTTACCGCGCTTATCCGCGTGGAATTTCTTCGAAAATTCGGCAATCGACATAAAAGCTCCTTTGCTAAATACTACGTAAATTTACATTCCTGGCTGGCGCTGAAAATCTAGATTTCAAATTTTCGGCAATATTTACGTAAAAAACGGATAATTTTTTGAGTTTCTTACGTAAATTTTAGTACAAATTAAACAAAATTTTTAAAAAATCTGGTTTCAGCCCCAAAAACAGCTCAAATCGCAAGCCCCAAAGCCTATTTTCACTCAAAAAAATACTCCAAAAGGCAAAAAAATTTACAAAAGAACCATTTTCACCAGCTTTCATTACATACAACATTAAAATTTTACGTAAAAACCGCACCGACATTGAAAATTTTGACGTAAAATTCGCCATTTTTATTGTCATTCCCGCCTCCGAGCGGGAACCGCCTTTTTAAATGATTTTTATATTCATACCATGCCTAACGAAAACAACGACATCAAGAATCTCGATCTCGACGCACTCATCGGCAACATGAGTTCCATCAACAGCGAAGACTACTGGTTCACCAAAGTCAGTAAAATCGAGGAACACGACGAAACCGCCAAGCCAAAGCAAGGCGAACAAGGCTAAAACGAGAAAGCCAAAACGGCGCCATAACGCCCATCCAGAGGATTCAGCAAGGGAGAAATTTGCACTTGCAAATTGACGGATTCAGCGTCGTTCAATTTTCGTCGCTCTAAAAGCTCCTCTTTTTTTCGATTGTAATTATTGAAATCCCGCTGACGCCTGATTTTTGCGATACTGAAACCGCCATAAGTAATCCAAGAAGGCAAGAATAAAATCGCAGCGGTAATCGCAATAGCATCCAAAACAACATTCCCCCCTCGGCATCCTTCAGGTCCATAACATTCTGAAGCACCTCTAGCGGCAAACACCAAAATCGGGGTGGCAATAGACAAACCAACACTCGTCCAATAAAACACATCGGACATAGACTCGTTAGCACGAAACCTTTGGTAATTATAATTGGCTAAACTGTCATAATACGCAACAGAATCAACTGGCATAACCGGAATCGGTTCATTAGCCAAGCACGGCGCGATAATCAACACAATACACAACAAAATAATTTTCATACGAAGTAATATAAAAAACTCCGCAAAAGCGAGAGTCTTCGAAAGGGGATCCCCGCCTTCTCCTCATAGAGGATAACTCTACTATAGCAACAAGTTGCTAAGTATCGTATAGCGGGGAAGACAATACAAAAAAGACCCTGCAAAAACTTGCAGGGTTTTAAAGTCAGGAATTTTTTGCGCAAGCGCAAAATTCTAGGCTCGGAAATGCGAACGCAAGCGTTCGCGCTTCACTCGCCTTACGAATTTTTGAATTACTTGTCAGTGAGCACTGCAACACCCGGGAGGACTTTACCTTCCAAGAGTTCCAGAGAAGCGCCACCACCCGTAGAGGTGTGGGTCACCTTCTTGTCAGCGCCGTACTTCTTGGCAGCCGTAGCGGTATCGCCACCACCGATCACGGTGATTGCGCCAGCAGCGGTAGCTTCGACGGTGGCCTTTTCGAAGGCTTCGAATTCGAACACGCCTGCAGGACCGTTCCAGACGATGGTCTTAGCGGACTTGATAGCGTTCACGAAGAGCTTGGTGGATTCAGCGCCCACATCGAGGCCCATCCAGCCAGCCGGAATGCCTTCGGCGTCAGAAACAGCCTTGGTAGCAGCGTCGGCAGCGAACTTGTCAGCAGCGATGTAGTCAACCGGGAGGATGATTTCCTTGCCAGCAGCCTTAGCCTTGGCCATCAGATCCGGAACGAGCTTGGCGCCTTCTTCGTCAAACAAAGAAGAACCGATTTCGATGTTGTTGAGAACCTTCTTGAAGGTGAAAGCCATGCCACCGCCGATGATGATCTTGTCGGCCTTGTCGAGGAGGTTGTTGATGAGCTGGATCTTGTCAGCGACCTTG
>NZ_CACZDK010000011.1:0-71372 GCF_902779965.1 Fibrobacter succinogenes
CTTGGGGTCGCAACCGACAACAAGAACGTGTTTACCTTGTTCTACAAGGCCTGCGGTCAAATTCTGAGTCGTAGTAGATTTACCGATGCCGCCCTTACCGTAGATTGCGATCTGACGTAAACGTTTTGCCATAATGAAATGTCTCCTTAGGTTTAATTACCTACAGAAACGCTAGGTTTGCGGAATTTTAGAATTTGCGACTACCCTTTTCAATACTTTTTTAGCCCATTCCGTTCAAAAAATTCCGATTTACAACATTGTTATAGTTTCATCTTATCACCCAATTCATTTAGTTTCTATCACAATCAAGAAAATCGAACTTTATTTATTGTTCAAACAGGGTTTTATATTGCATTTACCTATTACGCTTTTTAAATTATGCGGGACTTCGGAACAGAAGCAAAAATTTAAAAGAATACAGAACGCTAGGTAACCGTTCTTTTATATAAACTAAACCGGTACGCCGAGAGTTTAGCCACGTAGAAAATTCATCTTCGTGGTTCATTTTACATCTGCGTTAAGGAGGCTTTTTTACATGGCTAAATACAAAGTAGCAGTTGCCACGAATGACGGAGTAAATGTCAATGTTCACTTTGGACACGCAGCCGCATTTGACATCTATGAAGTTGACGAAGCAAGCGGAAAATATGAGAAAGTCGAAGTCCGTTTAAAGCCGGAACATTGCGATGGTTCTTGCGGAGACGGCACTTGTGGTCAGCGCGAAGTTCAGCATTCATCGATGTATGCAGCAGCCAAGAATCTAGCCGATTTAGATTACGTGCTTTGCGAACAGCTTGGTCCGCAAGCGATCCAGTCATTGGCCCGCTTCAATGTACGCGCATTCGATATCGCGCTCCCCATCAGCGAAGCCATTGCAAAAATCAACATTTACAGAAACAAAATCGCAGAACGCGCATTACGATTCAAATCAAATCACAACGACTAAAATGAGTCTAAGCAAATTTACGATAAGAAAAGCGACGCTATCCGATTGCAATGCGATTGCCGCAGTGGAAGCAACATGCTTTCCGCCAGCAGAAGCTGCAAAACATGAAGATTTCCAAAAGCGTCTGGAACGCTATGCGGACTATTTTTTGCTGATGTTCGATGGCGACAAGCTGATTTCATTCGTAGACGGATTTGTAACGGATATTCCCGATTTGAACGACAAAATGTACGAAGACGCCGGTATGCACAATCCAAACGGAGCATGGCAAATGATATTCGGAGTCAACACTATCCCCGAATACCGCCATCAAGGTTGCGCAGAAAAGCTATTGAGATTATTCGTCCAAAACGCAAAAGCAGAAAGCAGACGTGGCGTTGTTCTCACTTGCAAAGAAAAGCTCGTACATTATTACGCCAAAATTGGTTTTGTCGATGAAGGTATTTCGGCAGATTCGACTCACGGAAACGTTGTCTGGAATCAAATGCGACTGACGTTTTAACAAAGAGAGGTAAACATGTCACATATCCACCATTCTATTACAGAACTTATTGGGCATACACCGCTTCTTGAACTTCACAATTTCGAAAAGAACCACAACGCCCAAGGCCATATTCTTGCCAAGCTCGAATATTTCAACGCTACAGGTTCTGTCAAGGATCGCGCCGCCCTTAGCATGATCGAAGAAGCCGAACGCACGGGTAAATTGAAACCGGGTGGAGAAATCGTTGACCTCACAAGTGGTAACACAGGCATTGCACTTGCCGCTATCGCAGCCGCAAAAGGTTATAAAGTCACGATATTCTTTGAATCCGGCGGTTCCAAGGAACGCGTTCAAGTTATCAAGACTTATGGCGCGCAGCTTTTCGATTACAAAGATATTCCCGAATTGAAAAAAGCACTTGAAGACGGCACAATTTGTGACAACATCGTTATCGAGGCCATCACAAAGTACACCAAAGAGCACAACGCATTTTTCATCAACCAGTGCGAAAACGAATACAATCCCCTAGCCCATTACAACACGACAGGCCCTGAAATCTGGGAAGATACCGATGGCAAAGTAGATTTCGTTGTTTCGATGGCAGGCACAGGCGGAACACTGAACGGACTTTCAAAATATTTCCGCGAAAAGAATCCGAATGTCAAAATCGTCGGTGTGCAAGCGACTCCGGACTCCCGCTATTTCACGCCAGAAGCCGAAAAGAATGGCGTTATCGACGGTGTCGCACCATTTGCAAATGTCGCAGAACCTCCCACGTTCTTGACGGATTCCTCGATTTACGATGAATACATCGAAGTTTCTACATTACAGGCAAAGGCCGTAGCGCACGAGCTCGCCGAACACGAAGGGCTTTTCCTGGGCACATCAAGTGCAGCAGGCGTTTACGCAGCCTCAATTGTCGCAGCGCGTCCTGAAAATAAAGACAAGAACATCATCGTCATCACAGCCGACAACGGATTCAAATACCTTTCCACAAAAGTTTATGCTTTGAATAAGTAAGACTCATCGCATAAAACTCCTAATACTCCTTCTCGTTAACGCGGGAAGGAGTTTTTTATAAGTTCCGATAACATAAATCAATACGTATAATCGCGAGCGATAGCACCCAATACTCAAACAAAATTAGAACAAAATATTTTCGAATTATTTTGTCGTTCCACTTGAAAAAACTCTTTGACTGCGCAAAAGTGCTTTTTACCTTTAATCCGACATTAAAAAACAAAACAAACAAGGAGTTTATCAATGAATATCAATGCAAAAAAAATTATTTCCGTTATTGCTCTTGCCTCCGTCAGTTCATTTGCTGAATGGGATTATTACACTGTTCTCGACGAACATCAGGGTCAAGCACGAATCAAGGCAAACTACTGGTACAATGGAGATTTCCATTCCACATCTTTTGACTTGAATGCCCGCTATACAGTCGTCAAAGGATTAGAATTGAGCCTCACCGGTCTCGGCTACCAGCTTTTTGCCGATCCGAATGACAAAACAAAAGAAGGTGACGGATTCAAAGACTTCAGCGTGGGTGCAAAATACGCATTCAATCCCAACTTCTCCGTTTTCTTGGACGCCAACATTCCTGCAGGCAAAAAAGAAATTTCCAGCCAGGAATTCAGCCTCAAGGGCGGCGTTCAATGGTTCTTGCCCATCTCCGAACAGTTCGGTATCGGTAATGAATTTGGCTTGACCGTTCCTTTCAAGCATGATGGAGTCCAACGCGGTCTCGTTGCTGATTATGGTTTTGAATTCTATTATGCATTCAGCTCCGGTGTTTCTCCGTTTACAGGCTTTGTATTTACGAGCCAGTTGACAGATTCAAAGAACGAAGACAAATCCGAATCCGGAACAGGAGCTTCCAACATTTCTTTCTGGGCCGGCATTTCTTACAACGTTAACAAGAACGTCAATCTGACGCTCTACACCGATGTTGAATACGCCGCACATGGCGCTTATCAATCCGGCTACATTTTCCAAACAACATTCAGCTTCTAAAAAAGGGGGCGGCAATAATGAATTTTAAACACCTCATTGAAACAACACTTATAAGCGCTCTGCTTTTCGGAGCAAGCGCTTTCGCCGAAATTAAAACTGTTCGAATCGCCCATTACACAGGAGTGTTGTGCAGTGCTCCGGTTCATACCGCATGGCTCAAAGGATTTTTCGACGAAGAATTTAAAAAGATCGGGCAGAAATACGAAATGGTACCAATTGCCGAAGGTTCCGGTTCCGTCAACGACTTGATTGTCGCTGGGAAAGCGGACGCAGGTAATGAACTTCTCGCCACAGAACTTCAGCCTATCCAAAACGGACTCCCGATTATCTTTGTAACAGGCGTACACACAGGCTGCACCAAGTTCTACGTCACAAAGCAATCGACCATAAAAAAGCTCAAGGACCTGAAAGGGCGCAAAAGCAAAATTGGCGTCATCGGATTATCCGACAGTTCGATTATGACATTCAAGCGAAAACTCCGTGACCTTGGCGTTGTCGCCGATGGCCCCGAAGCGGATGTCGAATTCGTTGTCTATGGCGCAACTGACTTGCCATTGGCACTCCAAAAGGGAGCCGTGGACATTATCGCCCTTCACGATCCGACCGCTACAACAGCCGAAGAAGAATACGGTTTCCGTAAGCTTCTGGACACCGCCACCGATCCGAAATTTGCCGTAGAATACTGCTGCATCGCATTCGTGAGCCTCAAACTTTGGAAAGAAAATCCGGAAGGTGCAGCCGCATTCACACGTGCAGTCGCTCGCGGTTCCGCATTCGTCAACGCTAACCCGCGTGAAACAGCAAGACTCCAGCTTGCAAAGGACATCGTCCCCGGAAGCGAAGATTTCAACACCAAACTGCTTGAAAGCTACACCCACATTCCATCCCGCAAAGCAACGATTCGCACATTCAGAACCGTCGCCACGGAACTCCAAAAAACGGGCGTACTCAAGAAAAAGTTGAACATCGAAAAGTTCATCACAAGCCACTTTGCCAATTTTGCGTCTAAGGGGATTCACGTTCCTGACGGTTACAAGTACGATAAGGATACAGGCTCATTTACAGAAACGACCGAAGAACCGAAAACCTTAGCGAAAAATATCGTTGAGAACTAAAAAGTAGGAGCGCAACTAGGTTTATATAACCATAGCCTATAGCGCCCAATATACGAATAAAATTAGAACAAAGTATTTTTGAATTATTTTGTTTTTCCACCTTTAAAACATCTTTGATTTAGAAAAAGTGATTTATACCTTTTCACAATCAAAAATAGGGAATTAAAAATGAATTTACGAAGCATCATTAAGACTACGCTCATAAGCGCCCTCCTCCTCGGAACAAGCGCTTTTGCCGATTTCAAACCAGTCCGAATCGCACACTATACTGGTGTGTTGTGTAGTGCCCCGGTTCATGTCGCTTGGCTCAAAGGTTACTTTGACGAGGAATTCAAAAAGATTGGTCAGAAATTCGAAATGGTTCCTGTTGATGCCGGAAAGAATTCTGTGAACGAGCTCATCGTCGCAGGCAAAGTCGATGCAGGGAACGACTTGCTCGCCACCGAACTTCAGCCCATTCAAAACGGGCTCCCCATCGTCTTTGTCACCGGTGTTCATACGGGTTGCACCAAGTATTACGTCACCAAGAAATCAACGATTCAAAAGTTGGAAGACCTGAAGGGACGCAAAACCAAGGTAGGCGTTATCGGTTTATCCGATAGTTCCGTGATGTCGTTCAGACGCAAACTCCGCGATTTAGGTATCGTCGCAGACGGCCCGGAAGCGGATGTTGAATTCATCGTCTATGGCGCAAGCGACTTGCCGATTGCCCTTGAAAAAGGCGCTGTTGACATTATCGCCCTTCATGATCCAACCGCAGCAACCGCCGAAAAAGAATACGGCTTGCGCAAGTTGCTCGACACCGCAATCGATCCGAAATTTGCCGTAGAATACTGCTGCGTCGCATTCGTGACACTCAAGCTCTGGAAGGAAAATCCAGAAGGTGCCGCCGCTTACACGCGCGCAGTCGCTCGCGGATCCGCATTTGTGAACAGCAATCCGCGTGAAGCCGCAAGACTCCAGCTCTCGAAGGATGTCGTTTCTGGCAGTGAAGAATTCAACGCCCAGCTGCTCGAAAGCTACGGACACATTCCGTCCCGCAAGGCCGCGCTCCGCACGTTCAATATCGTTGCTGCAGAGCTTCAAAAGACGGGAGTCTTGAAGAAAAAGCTGAACATCGAAAAGTTCGTCAAGAGCCACTTTGCAGACTTCGAATCAAAGGGTATCAAAATTCCGGATGGCTACTCCTATGATAAGGCCACCGATAAATTCACAGAAAATTTCGAAGAGCCGAAATCATTAGTGAAGAAATAAACATAGGCGCCCCCAGCATGGTTCGGTAGGCTCACCAACCTTAGGCGGGGTGACAAAAAAGTTTAACAGAAAAGAGAGGTAACAATGTCCAATATTCACCATTCCATTACCGAGCTCGTCGGCCACACTCCGCTGCTGGAGCTCCACAATTTTGAGAAGAATCACAATGCCAAGGGCCATATCCTGGCAAAACTCGAATACTTCAACCCGTCCGGCTCCGTGAAGGACCGCGCTGCCCTCAGAATGATTGAAGAAGCCGAACGCGAAGGCAAGCTCAAGCCGGGTGGAGAAATCGTTGAAATCACAAGCGGTAACACGGGCATCGGCCTTGCCGCTATCGCCGCTGCCAAGGGCTACAAACTCACCGTTTTCTTTGAACCGGGTGGTTCTGAAGAACGCGTACAAGTGATCAAGACCTATGGAGCAACGCTCCTCGGTTACGACGCCCTTCCGAACGTAAGCAAGCTTCTGAAGGAAGGCTCCTTCTCTGTTGCCGTCTTGCTCTCCGACGTCCGCAAGTATGCCGAAGAACACAATGCATTCTTCATCAACCAGATTGAAAACGAAAACAACCCGCTCGCCCATTACTACACCACCGGCCCGGAAATCGTTGCCGATACGGATGGCAAGGTAGACTTTATCGTTTCCATGGCAGGCACGGGCGGTACGCTCAATGGTCTTTCCAAGTACTTCCGCGAACACAATCCGAACGTGAAAATCGTCGGTGTGCAGGCCACTCCGGATTCTCGCTTCTTCACCCCGGAAGCTGAAGAACATGGCGTGATCGATGGTGTTGCCCCGTTCGCAAACGTTCCGGAACCGCCTCCTCTGCTGAACGATTCTTCGATCTATGACGAATACATTGAAGTCTCTACGCTCCAGGCTACAGGCGTTGCCCACGAACTCGCCGAAAAGGAAGGCCTCTTCCTCGGAACATCCGGTGCAGCAGGCATCTATGCCGCCTCCATCGTGGCTGCACGTCCTGAAAACGAAGGAAAGAACATTGTCGTTATTACAGCTGATAACGGATTCAAGTACCTTTCCACTAAGGTGTACGCATTGAAGAAGTAAGACTCATTGTGTACAAGCTCCTTCCCGTGACCTCACAAGGGGAGGAGCTTTTTTATTCAAGGAGTTTAAATGAAGAATAAACTAATAAACACATTAAGAAGATTTTTACCCTTTTTAGGTGTTATTGTCGCACTTGCCATCCACTTGCTTATCGAAGACAGCGACGAACACCCAGAAGCTGAAGAAGCTTACTACACCTGGATTTTGTATTTCTTTTTGGTCACTACATTCATCCTCGGCATCGTCTCCACCTTTGTCAAAAAATTGAAGAAAGGCCTGGAATATTCCGGTGCGTTTTGGGGAGGCGTCGGAATCGTCATCGCCATCATTGACATTGTCATCGGAAAGCTAGCCCTCTTCCCCGTCTTGTTTTTCCCGAAATACGACAACATTCTCGCCCAGTTTTTCGAAGGCTACGAAATCATCCTCAAGTGCATTTGGCACTCGACAAAACTTTTAGTCACAGGATTCCTCTACGGTGCCGGATTCGGCTTTATCACAGGCGTTCTCCTTGGATTCAACAAAAAGTTCAATTATTGGATTAACCCTTACATCAAGCTAATAGGCCCGATTCCCGCAACAATCTGGATTCCGATTTCGCTGACGATTTTTCCGACAACTTTTGGCGCAAGCGTTTTTATCATTGCACTTTCCGTCTGGTTCTCGGTTGCGCTTATGACGAGCTCTGCAATACAGGCTGTCCCCAAAACCTATTTTGAAGTTTCACGCACGCTCGGCGCAAGTAGCGCTTTCCAGATTTTCCGAGTCGGCATCCCGGCCGCCATGCCCTCCATTTTCCTTGGCGTATTCTACGGCATCATCAGTGCATTCTTGGCGCTCATGACCGCAGAAATGTTCGGCGTCAAATACGGTATCGGCTGGTACATCTCCTGGCAAAAGGCCATGCTCGTCTATAGCGGTGTTTATGCAGGAATCATCGTCATTGCAGTTTACTGCATGCTCATACTCACCTTGCTCTTTAAATTGCGCGATAAAATCTTGAATTGGCAAAAGGGAACTTTGAAATGGTAACAGAAAATATCGAAAACGTAAAAGGCGCAATCCACATTGAAAATCTTGTAAAGACATTTATCAGTAACGAAGGCGAAACCGTCGCCGCACTGAGCGGAGTCAATCTCGACATTCCCGCAGGCAGTTTCGTGAGCCTTATCGGTCCATCCGGCTGCGGAAAGACAACGCTCTTGAGGCAAATCGCAGGACTTGCCGAACCCACTTCGGGCGGCGTATTTGTCGATGGCAAAAAAATTACGAAGCCCGGTGCCGATCGCGGTTTTGCATTCCAGCAAGCAACACTTTTTCCATGGCTCAACATCCGCGACAACATTTCGCTTGGGCTCAGGGCCCGCCACGTGTACAAGGAACACAAGCAAGACGTTGACGAATTCATCGAAACGGTCGGGCTCAAGGGATTCGAAAAATCATACCCGCACGAACTTTCCGGCGGCATGAATCAGCGAGCAAGCCTTGCAAGAGCGCTTGTCGGCCACCCGGATATTCTCCTTTTGGACGAGCCCCTTGGTGCACTGGACGCTTTCACGCGCATGGCGATGCAAGACGAAATCCACCGCCTTTGGAAAAAATATAAAACCACCATGGTGATGGTCACGCACGATGTTGACGAAGCGCTTTACCTCAGCAACTACGTTGTCGTGATGAAGGCCCGCCCCTCAAAAATCGAGCAGGTCATCAAAATCGACTTGCCATTCCCGCGCGTGCGCACTCAAGACACCTTTGTGCTATACCGAAAGAAGATTCTTGAAATTCTCAACTTTGCAGGAAAAATTCCAGAACCTGAATACTACTTATAATCAAAATCTATAAAAGGTGCTAGAAATATAATATTGGACAATAATATCAATTCCTTCTATATTATGTGCCGGCGTGAAAAGCCTACAACTGCAAAATTTTGCAAGGGAGACTCGCCATGTCAGAAGATATAGAACGAAATTTAGACTTTGATACCGTTATCGAGCGTCGCCACACGAACTCTATCAAATACGACTTCGCGTTGGAACGGCGTGTAGTAAAGCCTGGCGAGGATCCTTATAGCCTTCTCCCGCTTTGGGTCGCTGACATGGATTTCAAGACATCTTCATTTATCCAAGATGAATTGATTCGCATTGCCGAATATGGAATCTTCGGGTACAGCGAACCCAAAGAAGACTACTACGAAGCTGTCAAAAATTTCTACCGCCGCCGACACCACTATGATATAGAAGACCGCAAATCGATTATCAAAATTCCCGGTGTGATGTTCGCGCTTGGCATGGCCATCAAAGCCTTTTCAAAAGAAGGCGACGCCATACTCATTCAAGAACCGGTGTACATGCATTTCATTGACGCCATCGTCGATAACGACCGCAAAGTCGTAAGTAACGATCTTATTTACGGAGAAGATGGACGATATCACATTGACTTTGAAGATTTCGAAAAGAAAATCGTCGAAAACAATATCAAGCTCTTTTTGCTTTGCAGCCCGCACAATCCCGTTTGCCGCGTCTGGACTCGCGAAGAACTTACACGCCTCGGAGAGATTTGCCTCAAGCATAATGTAATCGTCGTGAGCGATGAAATCCACAGCGATTTCGTCTTTGAAGGTACGCACACCGTATTCGCCTCCATAAGCGAAGAACTGGCCAACAAATCCATCATCGTCACGGCGCCAACAAAAACATTCAACTTGGCAGGCATCCAAATCGCACACGCCTTCATAAAGAATCCATCAATCCGTCGCGCGTTCCGCAAGCAAATCTTTGCCACCGGTTATAGCCAAGTCAGCATCCAGGGAATCGTCTCGGCGCAAGCCGCCTACAGCAAAGGTGAAGTCTGGCTCGATGCCCTTCTCAAGTACATCAAAGGCAACATCGAATTTACAGACAAATTCATTAAAGAAAAACTGAAAGGCATCAAGCTTGTGCCAATGGAAGCGACTTACCTCGCATGGATAGACTTCAACGGGACAGGACTTTCGCCAGACGAAATCCAAGATCGCGTCCGCAACAAGGCACGACTGTGGCTCAACAACGGGATTTTTTTCGGGAACAACGGAGAAGGATTCCAGCGGCTTAACCTTGCTTGTCCACGAAGTATCCTGGTCGAGGCACTCGATAGACTAAAAGTTGCGTTCAATACATAGGCTACGCACATCGAGAAGCCCCCAGGAAGCCTAGAATCCACCTGGGGGTTTCTTCTATTTTTAATATTCCTACAACACATATAGGATTAGAAACCAAAAATTTTTATATTTACCGTGTCACATCAATTTTAGGGATTAAAAAACCATGACATTACAACAATTACGCTACGCCATCGGGATCTCTAAAGTCGGTTCCTTCAACAAGGCTGCCGAATCTTTATTCATTTCCCAGCCTTCTTTGACGACAGCCATCCACGACCTCGAAGACGAAATCGGCATCACGATTTTCAATCGCACGAGCCGCGGTGTGACACTCACGCCCGAAGGCGAAGAATTCATCGCCCGTGCAAACGAACTTTACAACCACTACACTTCCGTTATCGAACGCTACAGCAAAGAAGAACAGAAGAAAAAGCGCTTCGCCGTTTCAACGCAGCACTACTCTTTCGCTGTCAAGTCTTTCGTGAACATGGTGAAAAAGTTCAACATCGACGACTACGAATTTGCCCTCCGCGAAACCAAAACGAAAGAAGTCATCGACGATGTGACAAGCCTTCGCAGTGAAATCGGCATCATCTACTTGAGCGATTTTAACCGCAAGTACATCACCTATCTGCTGAGAGAACACGATCTCGTTTTCCAGAAGTTGATTGATTGCAACGCATATGCTTACATGTGGAAAAACAATCCGCTCGCCAAGAAACCTTACGTCAATCTCGAAGACCTTTCGGAATACCCGTGCCTTTCTTTTGAACAGGGCGAAAGCGGCAACTACTACTTCGCCGAAGAAATCTTAAGTACGAACGAATACCACAGAACCATCAAGGCGAACGATCGCGCCACCATGTTGAATTTGATGGTGGGCCTCAACGGTTACACGCTCTGCTCCGGCATCATCAGCGAAGAAATCAACGGCTCCGATTACGTGGCCGTGCCCTTTAAGGACGCCAAGGGAGAAAATGACCGCAAGATGGAAATCGGCTACATCACTAAGAAGAACTTCATGCTCAGCACAATCTGCCGCATTTACATCCGCGAGATGGAAGAATACCTAAGCGCTTACACTTCTGAACATCGTTCGGAACAATAGCATTACCCCGGTTCTATGAACCGGGATTTTCTATAATTGTTTTATGTCCCTTAGCTCTAGCATTTTCAACCGTACATCGCTCCTGCTCGGCGACGATGTCATGGAAAACATCTATAAAAAGCGAGTCATCATTTTTGGACTCGGCGGTGTCGGTAGCTGGTGTGCCGAAAGCCTTATCCGTTCAGGAATACAAGAACTTGTTCTCGTTGATTCAGACCGAGTTTGCATCACCAATGTAAACCGCCAACTGATGGCAACCCCCAAAACCGTTGGCCAAGTCAAAGTCGAAGTCCTCAAGAAACGCCTTCTCGAAATCAATCCGCACGCCAAAATTATCGCGCTGCAAGACATCTACGAAGCTGCGAATACTGAAAAATTTGAGCTAGACACATTCGACTACATCATCGACGCCATCGACAGCCTCGAAAACAAGATGCAGTTGCTGTATCACGCGTCCAAAACTAAAGCAACCGTATTTTCTTCGATGGGAGCCGCCCTCAAGATGGATCCCACGCGAATCAAGGTCGCCGAATTCTGGAAAGTTTCCGGATGCCCTCTCGGACGCGCTCTCCGCGACAAGTTCAAGCGCAAAAAACTTTTCCCGAAAAAGAAAATCATGTGCGTCTATAGCGACGAACTCCTGAAAAATCGCGGGAAAAGCACCTCTTGCGGAACTGACGCTTGCATGTGCCCCAAAGTCCGTCACGAGCGCAGTGAAGCGGAACTCCAAAATGAAAACCTCGTCGATCACGAATGGTGCAGCACCAAGGCGCAAATCAACGGAACCATGGCGCACGCCACCGCCATTTTCGGATTCATGATTGCCGGCCTTGTGATGCAAGACATTTATCAAAAAGCAACATTACAGCAATAAAAATTGTCTTCCTGGATTCTATTCCGAAAACAGTATTAACGTCATCCTGAACGTAGTGAAGGATCCAGTAATATTCTTACAACATTAACTGGATTCCGCTCCTACGAACCTAACTCTACTAGGGGGCTAAAGCCCCAAGTATCGTATATCGTCCTTTCAGTCCTCGGAATGACGAAAGTACTTAGCTATAGAAAAATTCTATAAAACGTCCTAAAAACAAAGTATTGGACAAACTCATAAACGCCTTCTATATTTGGCATCGAACAAAGACTAGGAGGCATTTATGACAAACGGCATATTTTTTGGAACTATAACAGTTTTATTAGGCACCATCACTTCGTTACTCTCATTCGTTTTGCTTCCTTTTTGCAAGCCTACGGAGGATTTCGTCATGCGATGCCATTACACCTCCATCACTGACGGATTCGTAGGCATCGCAATCGCTCTTGTCGGCATCGCTTACCTGTTGTTACCCAAAGCACAGAAAGCATTGTCATTTGTAGTAATCGGTCTGGGAGTTTTAACATCGCTCGTCCCCACAGTCATTGTTGGCGTTTGTTCGCACCCGCACATGCACTGTCATTCCATCTCGTCCCCAGTCCTTCAGTTGATTGGAATCGCGATTGCACTTTTCGGAGTCGCAAACATCGCATTTTTGGCAAGTCGCAACTTTGAATCGGAGAATTTCACTAATGAAATATACAACGCTTAAAATTATATATACCAATTTTTGGAGCCATCCTGTACGTAGCCTCGGCCTCGTGATTTTAACAGCCATCGCTTCGGCAACATTGCTTTCAGGTGTCATTTTTTCAAAAAGTCTTGACGCCGGATTCGAACAACTTTCGTCCCGCATGGGCGCCGATTTGCTTATCGTCCCATTCGGCAGCGAAGCTAAAAATCAGTCCGTTCTTTTGCAAGGCGACTTGAGCCACAAAACGCTCCCTCGCGAAGTATTGGACTTCACCCGCAAACTTCCAGGAGTAAGCGCCGCATCACCACAATTCTACTTTACAACGCTCAGCGCCAGCTGCTGCGACAAAAAAGTGAACATCATCGGTTTTGACCCCAAGACGGATTTTACCATCAAGCCATGGATCCGTAGAACCTACAAAAAAGACTTTGTTCCCGGTTCTGTCATCGTTGGTAACGACATCAACATTGAAGAAGGTGGCTTCATCAAATTTTTCGGCAAGGAATTTATCGTTGTCGGAACGCTTGAACCGCTTGGCAACAAGTTGGACCAAGCCGTTTTCGCCGATGTCGAGACTATCGAAATTTTACGCAAGGCAGCCGCAGAAGTCGGATACAATTTCATCTCCGAAGGCGAACCCTCCGCAATTCTCGCCAACCTTGAAAAAGGTGCTGACTTCGAAAAAATTTCGCAAACGATTCACGAGCATTTCGACAACTTGCATGTCATTCCGCGCAAAAACATGTTCGATAGCGTTATAGCAACCGCAGGCTCTTTCAAAATTGCAGTCTGGATTATTTCTGGATTCTTCTTGCTCATCGTGATTGCCGTGGTCTATATTGCATTCTCGGTTTCGACAAACGAACGCAAACGTGAATTTGCAACGCTCTTGGTTATCGGGGCTACACGCAAAAAGCTCACCAACATCGTTCTTGGAGAATCCTTGATCGCCAGCGGGAGCGGAGCCTTCGCCGGAACGCTATTCGGAACGGTCGCAATCCTCTCCTTCCGTTTTTTGATTCAAGAAAACTTGCAAATACCCTTTTCACTCCCTAACACATCAACCATTCTTTTAACGATTGTCGGAGCTTTGTTCATCCCCGCCATTGCAGGGCTTGGAGCTTCATACCACATTGCTAAAAAAGTCGGAAAAATCGATGTTTACACCGCATTAAAGGAGGACGCTTAATGATACTTAATGGAAACAACATAACAAAGCAATATACACGACGTGGCGAAAAATTTAATGCGGTCAACAACGCTGATTTCTTCGCTTGGTCAGGGGATTTCACCGTCATCTTCGGAGAATCCGGAAGTGGCAAGAGTACACTCTTGAATGCACTCGCAGGCGTTACCGCCCCCACATCAGGGAACGTCGAAATTGACGGGCAGCCGCTCTTCAACTTGAACGACGAGGATCTTGCTCGTTTGCGCAACGAGCGCATCGGGTACATTCCGCAAAATGCAGCAAGTCTTTCTGCATTCACCGTGGCCGAAAACATCACTTTGACATCGACCTTATACAACAAGAAAATAGATAAGGAACATATCAAAGCGCTGTTAAACAAGCTCGGCATTGCGCACCTCGCCAACGAACACCCGCAAAATCTTTCCGGTGGTGAATTGCGTCGCGTTGCAATCGCACGCGCTCTCGCCAACAAGCCTGACTTGATTATTGCCGATGAACCGACAAGCAATCTCGACGAAGAAAACAGCCGTAAAGTCTATAGCCTTTTTGCAAGGCTTGCGCGCAGCGGTGTCGCGGTCGTTATCGCCACGCATGACAAAAATGCATTCGGCTACAGCAATCGCATTTACCACATGAAATCAGGCTCGCTCGTGCCTGATATCGGAGAATACGGTAACCTGTAAAATTCTAACTTTAGGTCATGAAACTTCTCATCATCTACTTTCTTGTTCTTGGATTCATTTGCATCCGCGACTTGTTCAAGGTCAAGAATTTCGACGATTACGTTGTTGCAGGCCGTAAGCAGAGCAGTCCATTCGTTTTCATGAGCCTCATGGCCACAGTCCTTGGGGCGTCAGCTACGGTGGGCATTGCCGCACGTGCCGAAAGCATCGGCTTCGCCGCATTTTGGTGGCTCGGCGTCGGAGCTATTGGATTCTGGTTCCAGGCCGCATTTCTGAGCAAACCGGTTCATGACCTTGATGTGAGAACGCTCCCCGAAATTGCAGAAAAGACCGTCGGGAAAACAGGGCGAAAGCTTGTCGCATTTATCATCGCTATTTCGTGGATTGGGATTATCGCAGCGCAATTTGCAGCCGTCGCAGGATTCATCGGGCTTGTGCTAGGGCATGATGCAGGCACGCAATCGGTTTTGATTACCGCAGTCATCGTGATTGTCTATACGCTATTGGGCGGGCAGCTTTCAGTTGTTCGTACCGACGCACTGCAATTCGGAATTTTGACACTCGGATTTTTTGCAGCCGCCATTTACCTGTTCGGTGGATTTTCCGGCGCGGAAAATGCGGTACTCCAAACTGTGCAAAACATCGTTGACGGAGCAGCCGCAATTGCGAATGGAACCGCCGCGAACTCCGCAATCGCAACAACATCCGCAGGCCTCGCGACCTTCGGCGACTTTTCGCTATTGAACGAAAAATTCGGTTTCGCCGATTTAGCGATGATGCTCTTCACCGTTGGCGGCGCGTACTTCCTCGGCCCTGACGTGATTTCAAGAAACCTCGTTGCCAAAGATTCTTCATCTGCACGCAGGGCTGTTGTTGCCGGTAGTTTCGCCATACTCGTCTTTAGCGTGGTAATCGTTTTGCTTGGCATGTGGGCAGCCACTTACGCCCCGAATGCCGCAGGCACCAGCGTGAATCCTTTGTTCCGCCTCGCCTCCGGCGTGCTCCCGCTTCCACTTGCTGCCCTCCTATCCGTTGGGCTTTTGTCCGCGCTACTTTCGTCGGCAGACACATGCCTTATCAATTCCGCCGCCATTTTCGGAAGCGACATTCTAAACACGCGCCGCATTTCCATCGTGCGTTTGCTCGTCGTTGTTATCGGCATCATCGCCACATACCTTGCGCTCCAAGGCAAAGACATCATCGGGCTTTTGACGATGGCGTATTCCGTTTACACGCCGGGAATTGTGGCCCCGCTCGCCGTCGCCATCATTGCACATAAAAAATTCAACATCAAGAAATCGCTGTGGTACGCAGGCGTTGTTATCGGCGGGCTCTTCGGGCTCATTCCAGCAATCCTCGCCTCCACCGCAAAAATCCAAAGCCCTGCTTACTTGCCGCTTGTCGGGATTGCAATATCGCTAGTGTTCGCGCTGGCGAGCTTAAGAAAGAAATCCTAAAGGGAGATGCCCGATCGGTGTCGGGCATGACATAAAAAAGTCGCGAGCATTCCCGCGACTTTCCCTGTCTACTTCTAACTTCCTACTGTCTACTAATAAATAAACAGCATCTCCCTGTACTTCGGCAAAGGCCAAAGTTCGTCGGAAACGAGCTTTTCCAAGCTATCCACTTCCTTGCGGAGAGCGGCAATCGCATCGACAATGCCTTCGTGGAGTCCACCGAGAGATTTTTCCATCACATCGATGGCAGCCGTCAAACGAGTCAAGCCTTCGCCAAGCGATTTTGCGTAACCATCGAGGCCCGGGAAGCCTTGGTTCAAAGCCATTTCATTTGTCTTGAGTGCTTTAGAATACGCTTCGACAACCTTCGGCAAAATGATGTTCTTTGCCATATCGCGAGCGATTTCGCCTTCGATGTGAATGCGCTTGTGGTAATCTTCTACATTCACTTCGTAACGGGAAACCATTTCGGCACGGTTCATCACGCCATACTTTTCGAAGAGCGCGATATTTTCTTCCTTCGTCAAAGCCTTGAGCGCTTCCATGGACGTACGGATATTCGGGAGGCCGCGCTTTTCGGCTTCCTTCACCCATTCTTCCGTATAGCCATTTCCGTTGTACAAAATGCGTTTATGTTCCTTCACGATCTTTTGCAAGATCTTTTGCAAGCCCGTGTGGAAATTTTTATCATCAAGCTTTTCGAGTTGTTCAGCAATCATATCGAATGCTTCAGCGACAATCGTATTTAGAACAACATTTGGTTCAGAGCAGCTTTGGCTAGAACCCGGTGCGCGGAATTCAAACTTGTTACCTGTAAATGCAAACGGCGAAGTTCTGTTGCGGTCCGTAGCATCACGCGGGAGCGGCGGAAGTGTATCAGAGCCAAGTTTCATAGCGCCAGCTTGCTTGCTAGACTTGGGCACACCTTGTTCGAGCTGTTCAATCACGTCCATGAGCTGATCGCCGAGGTAAATGGAGATGATTGCCGGAGGAGCTTCATGAGCGCCAAGACGATGATCGTTACCAGCACCAGCGCAAGTCATACGGAGCAAATCAGCATGCGTATCAACGGCATACATGATGGCGCAAATGGCAGTGAGGAACACAGCATTTTGATGCGGGTCCTTGCCCGGATTGAGCAAATTGCCCTTGCCATAAGAAAGGCTCCAGTTGTTGTGCTTGCCAGAACCGTTCACACCTGCAAACGGCTTTTCGTGCAACAGACAAACGAGACCGTAGCGGTCAGCCACATTGCGGAGCGTTTCCATCACGAGCATGTTGTGGTCGCAAGCGAGGTTCACTTCTTCAAAAAGCGGAGCAAGTTCGAACTGCGCCGGAGCCACTTCGTTGTGGCGGGTCTTTGCCGGAATACCAAGCTTCCACAATTCCTTTTCCACATCGTTCATAAAGTTCAAGATGCGGCTCGGGATGCTGCCAAAATAATGATCATTCATTTGTTGATGCTTTGCTGGAGTAGCACCAAAAATCGTGCGGCCGGCCTGATACAAATCCGGGCGTTGCAGATAAAATCTCTTATCGATCAGGAAGTATTCCTGTTCGGCGCCGAGCGTAACGGTCGTCTTTTTCGGACCGGCCTTGAAGCAAGTCATGAGACGGCGAGTCGACTTCGAAAGAGCTTGCAAGCTGCGGAGGAGCGGAGTTTTCTTGTCGAGAGCTTCACCCGTGTAGCTGCAGAATGCCGTCGGGATGCAGAGCGTAGCACCATTGCCGTGACGCTTGATAAATGCAGGGCTCGTCGGATCCCAAGCGGTATAACCGCGGGCTTCGAACGTAGAACGGAGTCCGCCGCTCGGAAAGCTTGAAGCATCAGGTTCGCCGACAATCAAGTTCTTGCCGCTGAATGTCATGATAGCCTTGCAGCCAGACGGTTCAAGGAAAGAATCGTGCTTTTCAGCAGTAGAACCGGTCAAAGGCTGGAACCAATGCGTAAAATGCGTTGCACCGCGATCCATCGCCCAGCGCTTCATAGCATGAGCGACATCGCCAGCGATGCTCGGGTCAAGCGCAACACCTTCGTCGATCGTTGCGAGCAACTTTTCGCAAATGTCTTTCGGGAGGTAAATGCGCATGGCATCGGCATTGAAAACGTCTTCGCCATAGAAATCGACATTGGCAGGAGCGGCAGGCAGCACGGCACTCACCGGAGCAGTTGCGATATCATAAATGGCTTTATTACGACTACTATTCATGTTTTTTCCAGTCTTTTTAAAGTGATTACTTAACGTCATGCTGAGTGAAACGAAGCATCCAGTGACATTTTACTTAAGCACACAGAAAATTAGCAACCCAAAACACGCTTTGCATTGAAAAAATCGCCAATTTTTCGCACTTTTCATTACATTTTTGTAAAAATAAATCAGTTTATTACATTTTTGTAAAGCATATGACAAAATATTTACTATATTAAACCCGTTCATCTCTCCTAGAGCTGCGTCGGGTTACAGCAGGCCCGGCGCAGCAACAGGGAATCTGGAATAAACATGGATATACAATCCCTTGAAAACACGACTTTCGCGGCCATCGTCGAGAAAATCCAAAAGGTTCGCAAGCGTGGCGAGCTTCTTGAAAGCATTCAAGGGATTTTAAAGAAAAACTTCGAATCCATCGAAAACGAGCACCAAATCGAGTGCCAAAAAATCCGCAACATCATCGAAGGAATCCCGGGAGAACTCATCGGCAACACCCGCGAAATGCGTGAAGTGAGCAAACTCGTACGGCAAATCGCCCCCACAAGCGCAACAGTGCTTATCCGCGGTAAGGCAGGAACCGGTAAAGAATACGTTGCCCGCAGTATTCATGAGCTTTCGGACCGCAAGCAAAGTCCATTCATCGCACTCAACTGCGATGCCCTCACCGAAGGCGCGAACTCTTTCGAAAGCGAACTCTTCGGCTTTGAACGAGGAGCGTTCACAGGCGCCACCAACAGGCACATCGGCAAGGCGGAACAAGCAAACGGCGGCACGCTATTTCTAGATGAAGTCGCCGACTTGCCGCTCCCCGCGCAAATCAAGCTACTGCAATTTATTCAAGAACAAAGTTTCAAGCGCCTCGGCAGCAATATCGAGCAGCGCTGCAACGTGCGTCTCATCGCAAGCACTGGCAAGAATCTCGAAGCAATGATGCAACACGGCACGTTCCGCGAAGACCTTTATTACCGCCTAAACATTTTCCAGATTTCGCTCCCTGAGCTCATACAACGTAAAACAGATATTTTGCTTTTAGCGGACCATTTCATCGAAAAGATGAATTACAAATACGGCAAGAAAATTTTGCGCTTAAGCTCACCCGCCATCGACATGCTCATGAGCTACCATTGGCCGGGAAACGTGCGCGAACTCGAAAACTGCATCGAACACGCATGCCTTGCCACAACAGACGTCTGCATCAACGCCTACGACTTGCCGCCCACGCTGCAAACCGACGTCACATCTGGCACATCCGTGCTCCCCGAAGGCAACAGCCCGCTTGCCACGCTGATGGACAGCTACGAACGCGAAATTTTAAGCGAAGCGCTCCGCCGCCACGATGGCAACATGAGCGCCGCCGGGCGCGACCTTTCCGTGAGCCCGCGCATGATGCTATACAAAATAAGGCGGCTAGGAATAGCCGCCTCGAATTAGCCCCTCGATCAGGTCGAGGATGACAAAAAGTCATTCCCGCGTAAGCGGGAATCCATTATTTCTCGTTACTTATCTTACGATTGTAACACTGTAGACCGGGAGCATATCCTTCGGAGCTTCAATCTTATTCAGCTTGCCATCTTCGTATGCATAAAGCGCAGCCTTGGAGCCACGATCACCGATGTAGAGCACACCAGTAGCTTCATCATAAGCAAGACTTTCAACGTCATCCACGCCAGAAATCTTTTTCACAGACTTTTCAGCAAGATCAACTTCAGCAAGAGACACACTACCCCACTGTTCAATCACAGGAGCATAGGCAATGCCATCTGCAAGAACGATCGTATTCCAGACGCCGCCACCCAACTTCTTGCCATCAACAACCATCGAGGAACTCTTCTTGGCAAAGTCAACCACTTCGATACCACGAGTATCATCAGCATCCATCTGATAGGTTGCGCTCCATTCACCAGCGGATGCCACATAAAGCTTACCCTTGGTAAAGCCCATTGCCATCGGATTTTTCTTCGCAAGTCTAATTGTATCCAGCAAATCGCCATTATCAAGCTTATACATAGCAAGGAGAGCCGGAACCTTAAAATTATAATTTTCAGAACGGCCAAAGAGTGCGAACAAGGTATCGCCACTCACTTCAAGATCCACAAGATTCGGGGACAAAGCTTCGCCCTGGCAGAACTTATCCGTATTAATAGTCTTGGTAATTTCTCCATTCTTTACGGACACCTTTACAATTTTAGCGACATTTTCATACGAGACCCAAACTTCATCTTTATTGGCCTTTACAAGGTCGCTCGGGTTGGCTTCTTTATCCAATTTTTTCTGCCATTTTGCCTTATTTTCAGAAACATCAACAAGCGTAAGGTTGTCCTTACCCTTTCTTTCAAGGACGAAAAGATTACCATCAAGGCCAATTATCTTGGTATCTTGATAGAATTCAAGAGACGTTCCGGACAATTTGTCGTCATCCACTCCATAGAGTTCGCCAACGTCACCCGCATATGCATCAGACGCAAATGCATAAACAGAACCCGGCTTAAGCGGTTCATCATCAGCAGAAGTGGAGTTGTCCGAGCAAGCCGTCATATAGAGGGCAAGGGACGATGCCGTTGCAAGCATAAGAAATTTTTTCATAGTGGTTCCTTTTTATGTTTTTCGCAGACGATGTGAATTACAGATTTTGCAAGTCCCATTCTGCGCGGGGTTAAAACCCCTGTGTTAATGTTAATTTGTATTCTCGCCCCGGTGTCGGGAATGATATATAGGGATTTCTATAAGTTTCATCCGTCAAGTTCCTGAGCGCAAAAACAAGTCGAGTTTTTGAAAACGGCGTATAGCCCAACGCAAAGTGGTGCAAATCAACAGCAGGCTGTTTTATGCGATTTGCACGGTCATCAAAGATGTCGGTACGATATTCCGAAGTCCATGTCAAATCGAGATGGAACGGCAAATCAAATCGAGCCTCCGCATAATACGAACGCGCAGGTTCATTCGGGAGTTGTTTGCCATAGTAATACTTTTCATCGCTACGATCTTCAGCATCTTGGAATGTCGCTCGTAAAACCACGGAAAGCCATTTTTTCGGCCTACTTTCGAGTTCCGCTTCAAGCCCACGAATATGCGCTTCTCCAACATTCTTCGGTTTTGAAATACCTGCACTCACCAACCAATAAATTCCATTATCCAAATCGGTTTCAAAATACGTTGCGCGAATTGCGGTATTGCTTTTGGGAATCATATAATAGCCACCGACTTCAAAACGCAACGCCGATTCATCCTTCAAATCAGGATTTGAGAGCATTCCTGGATAAACACCATAAAGCTCCATCAATTGAGGCGTACGAACAAATCGTCCAAAACTCAAGTTGCCACCGAACCGAGAATTCGGTGCATCATAGCGCACAAAGCCTCGTCCAGACCACGAAACATTACGGTCTTTCGCTGTTTTCAGCACAACCGATGTCGTAGGCTGAACAAATTTTCCACCATGAATATCATCCTTGACAATTAACGCCGAAGCTTCACCGCCTACAGAAAGGTTTCGAACAACATCATAAGAAACATCACCAGAGATATTCGTCGCAACACGCATCAAGTTCCATTTACTCGACGACGTCCCCCGCTTTTCATAATAGGACGCATCCAAGGATAAACGCAAATTCGCTTCTAGCCGTTCTCCCAAATAACTGGCAACGATTTCAGGGGCGAGGCTATAACCCGCAGCACCATATTCCTGCATTCCAGACATCGTATAGCCCAGATGATCCAATGGATAATACGAATGCGAAGTCGCCTTTTCATACTTTCCCGTCAGCGAAAGTTCCAACCAAAGCCAACCGAGCAACTGCGGAAGTTCTGCACGATACGTCGTCTGTACAAACTCGCCCTTGTAGCCCGCCACAGACGTTTGGTCGTCATCGCGTCCTGGGTTACCGCCTTCAGAACGGCTAAAGTTAAAATTCAAAGTCGAAAACACACCATTCGCATGCAAGACGCGAACTTTGGCAAGCCCAGAATATTCCGTAAATTCAGCGTTCCTGCGCGTATCCGTAAAATCGTCATCGGGATTGTACGGCGTTCCGTTCTGGCTATCAAATTCGTAATCGTTATCGCTGTGCCGCGCCGACAAAGACGCACTCACCGAGGCGCTATCCGTCAAACGAGAGAGCAACTGCGTCGAAGCTTCCCACGTGTTGTGGCTACCATAACTCAAAAGCACACGACCCGACTTTTTCTCTTCAGGCTTGAGCACTGCTTCGGCAGGTTTCGAACCTTTCGTGATAAAGTTGATGGCTCCGCCAATGCCGCGACCGCCAAATTTTGCAGGAACTCGATCCTTGTAGACTTCAATCTTTTCAATCTGATTCAAGTCAATCGTTCCAAAATCAACCGCACCACCCGACGCATCGTTCAACGGGATTCCGTCCATGCAAACGACAATGTTCTTTGCCGAAACTCCACGAATACTCACGGTCTGGAAGCTCCCGACACCGCCCTGACGCGTGTACTGCACGCCCGGAAGCGAAGCCAAAACTTCAGCCGCAGAAAGGCCGCGACCTTCCCATGCCTCCGGCGTAATCTCGGCATAGCTCGAAGACGCCTGCAACGGCTTTACATTTTCTGACGCTGTTCCGAAAACAGACGACTCGCCTAAATCCTGAATAAACTCTTCGGAAAAACTAGAAACGCTCGCAAGCAGTACGGCCGCGCACACGCGAACGCCAACACGACTGTAAATGCCTCCGCACACAGTCAAATACCTACGCAAATGCGTGGCTATGCAAAGCGATGTCTTTCGCACCGTTTAACAACCCGTGGCGCAAAGCGCCCGTTGTGCCTTACAGTTCTTCTGACTCGGGGATCACTCTACTTCCAGCCCCTTCACACCCGCCTTTGCAAAACAGAATTTCCGACTTGCGACGAGCATTGGTTTACGCTAGTTTCGTCCTCCCTTACAGCGGCGAGACCGTTCCCGGCTTTCACGGGATTCTCTTATAAAGCTTTCTTCACGAAAGCCATACAGCGTTTTACCGCATAAGGCAATTACAACACAAAATATAGTAATAACGGCAAGGGTATGTAACAAATATTTTTCAATTCTACTTTACAACTATTCTTTTATAATTTCTCGTAAACGAGGAATTTATGAGAGTTTTATTAAGTTTAACCGAAAAATGCAATCTTAGATGTACCTATTGTTATTATAACGAAAGTCAGAACGAACGATGCGCCGATATGAGCGATGAGGTCAGAGAAGCAAGCCTCCGCTACATTTTAGATAAGACAATTGAGTTCAAACACGATTATTTGTCCATCACATTTTTCGGAGGAGAACCTCTCCTAAAGTTTGACGCCATACAAAAAAGTGTTTCCTTTCTCAAAAATCTCGTGCAAAGCCGTTTTTCCGAACTCCCCAAAGGTTTCGCATTGGTTTTCGCCATCAATACAAACGGCACCTTATTAAATGACGAAATTCTCGAATATTTCAAAAAAGAAAAATTCACAATATATGTATCAATCGATGGTCCTGCATCACGGCACAATCTTTCAAGACGAACCGTAAACAACAAGGGGAGTTTCGATGCCTTAGCACCATTCATTCCAGAATTGGTCAAACAAGACGCTTTCGTGATTTCAGTCACCAACAGAAACAACATTAAGGGATTAACCGATTCCGTCAAGTGGCTTAAAGCGCAAGGTTTTAAAAACGTTCAAAATGCAGTTGACTTCGACGGGCGCTGGACTTCAGAAGACATGGATGCACTCGCAGCCGAGTACACCAAACTTGCAGAACTTTGGTACAATCTCAAAAAAGAGAAAAGTGATTTTTACATACAAACAATACAGGACCATATTCTGCTCCACGCTCTCGACCTAAAGGTAAAACATTGTTCTTGCGACATTCTCAAAGGATCCATCGGCATCGCAACGAATGGAAACGTATTCCCATGCAGCCGATTCATTTCCAGCAAGCCCAATGCCCCCTACTTACTTGGTAACGTTCTAGATAAAGAAGACCACATATACGATAGCCCTGCAGCTCAAGAAGTTTACAGGTTCCTCGAAACTGAAAAAAAGGAATGCATTGGATGCGCCATCCAACGTCGCTGCGCCGCACATGAATGCGGTTGCACCTCATTTTACACAACGGGAAGCCTATTCGGGGTTTCACCAGAAGTATGCACACACGAGCGCATCCTCAGTGCAATTTGCGATGAATTTGCCGTCAAACTTCAAAACGAAGGTAAGGCGGAAGACATCCTATAAATTCAATCCACCTACAACAAGGAGAAATAATGGATAAGAAAACAATCAGCATCAATAAAGTCGCTGCCACAGCCGACTTGAAAAAACCGAATACAGACGGCATCCAAGGTCGCATCAAGCCGCTTGAAGGTGACATCGCTCCGGGTTATATCCCGAAAGGACCGAAGGAACCCATCGTACCGCCCAAAATTACAACAGGCGGCAAGACTCCGCTGAAAGATGCAATTAAGGACAAAGTCAATCTCAGAAAGTAATTCTTTACTTTTTCCATTCCGCGAGCACCATGCCCGCAACAATAGCCGCCGCGCCCGCAAGGGCGACGGCTGTTATTTTTTCGCCAAGCGCAATCACAGCCGTAATAATCGTCACAAGCGGAATCGCATAGATATAATTGCTCGCCAAAACCGTTCCAAGTTGCTTCAGTACCTTATTCCAGATGAGGTATCCAAACATTGACGAGAACACCGTGAGGCAAAGAAAATTGAGCGACACGACAGGTTCCGCAAAGTTCTGCCACAGGACTCCGAGGAAAAGCCCTGCACCCGCTTCATTTGGAGCAAACGCCGTTTCGCCCAGCATAATGATTATTGACGAAAGCGCGCCATAGAAAAACATCTTTCGAGTTATAAACAACGTAGAATATTTTTCATTGAGAGGTCGTACAATCAACGAATAAATCGTCCACATGCAAGCCGAGCAGAACGCGAGCAAATCGCCCACCGGCGAAAGTTTTAGAATAAACTTTCCATTCAGCACCACAAGCACCATGCCAACAAACGTGACAAGGCACCCGATAATTTGCCGTTTGCAAAGACGTTCGCTCTTGTAAATAAGCCCGCCAAAAATCATCGTCAAAAGCGGGTTCGTGCAGACAATCAGCGAAACATTGCTCGACGGCGAAATCGAGAGCGCCGTGTTCTCCGCCCAAAAGTAAAGCGTGCAACCCGTCAGCCCGCACAAGCAAAGAATCAGTTCGTGCTTCCAGTTTTCACAACGGAATTTTTTATGCGTCATGGCGAGCAGCAGCAAGTACGTCACCGTAAAGCGCAACGTAAAAATCTGCACCGCCGAGAACCCGTGATTCAAAAGCACCTTCGTGCTCACAAAACTCGTGCCCCAAAATGCAATTGTTCCAATCGCAAGGATATGCCAAAGTGCAAGACCACGCGAGGTGTTTGCTGTAGATTCAAAGGCTTTAATCGGAGCAGGTTTCATCGACCGCAAAGATAGTTTTTTATAAAGCCAGTAGTCTATAACGGGGCCCCATATCGCAAAGGTTCCACACTGTTAACATCTTTATTCGACAAAAGGCAATCGATCGTTTCGCTCGTGGCGGTGCCAAGAATGATAGATCTATCTAATGCGACATCCTCGCCTTTGCAAGTTTTCACAATTTCTTTACAAGCATCCATTGGAATATCATCCCAGCAGCCGACAACAATTTCAAGAGACACATCTTCAACAACCCAATGCGCCCCCGTGTAGTCAAATTCCAGCTTCGTCGTATCATCGACACTGAACGTGTTATACAGCCCATCAATACGAGAATCAATAGCCACCTTTTCAATATCCTTTTCTGATTTCGCAAAGCAAATGTTCATATCTAAGTTATCCGTATAAAGAGCTGAACAATTCACAATATCAATGCCTACACCCTTTAGCGACTCGCGTTCAGCCTTTTCCATTGGGTAATCCTTGATAATCCAAAAACGTCCTGCCACTTGCGTCATAAGCGAATCATCATCAATCCTCTTGACAAGAGTTTCTTTACCGCGAGAACTATATACAATACCATCCGCAACAGACTCATCAGCATCATACGTATTGTACACCTCCTCAACTAAAGACATGATGGTCATTTTTTCAACATCCTTATCAGCTTTCATCAGACAAAGATCCATATAGGAATATTCACTTCTATAACCACTATATTCAAAAAGATAATGAATGGAACCGCTGTAGCAACGCAGTCTATGAATTCCAATTTTTTCAAGAGCTTCTGTTTCGGATTTATCAAGATTGCCTGACATTAACAACCAAAAACGTCCGGCAGACTGCGTCATTTTAGGATCCGCATCGAATCTTTGGACAGTCTTTTTTTTGTCTCCATTTTTTATGACAATACCACTGACTGTAAACGATGAACTCGATTTGGCATCGGGAGCACTCGATGATAACAATTCACTCGATGAAGAAAGGACACTTGAAGAAGAAATCTCTAGAGACGAAACTCCCTCGATAGAACTGCTAGAAGATATTACCGTCTCAGAAGACATTGAACCGTTCGATTCAGGCTCCGTCAAAAAATTACTCGACGATGCGGAATCATCCCCACAAGATGCAAAATAAAATGCAATACAGAATAATGAAATTGCGAGTTTAACGTTCCGCATACGGTCTCCTTTTCTTGTTCTTAATATACAAACAATATGGAAAGAACGAAAAACCGTGTTAAAGTCCAAAATGGCAAAATCGATTTTCCACATATAGTTTTTAATTATTACTATCTATAACTTTTACCTAATTTCGCCTATACTTTCTTACTTTCAGACATTTTCGAAAACCATTTTACTAGACCATGCTATAGAATCTAACTATATTACAAGCCATAAATAATTTATAAAGGATTACAAAATGTCTAAAATCGAAACTCTTTGCATTCAGGGCGGCTGGCAGCCGAAAAACGGCGAACCGCGCGTTCTCCCCATTTACCAGAGCACCACGTTCAAGTACGAGACCACCAATGACATGGCCGACTTGTTCGACTTGAAGGCTTCCGGCTACTTCTACACCCGTCTGCAGAACCCGACCAACGACGCCGTCGCTAACAAGATTGCCGCTCTCGAAGGTGGTGTTGCCGCGATGCTCACGAGTTCCGGTCAGGCAGCAAACTTCTATGCCGTCTTCAACATCTGCGAATCTGGCGACCATTTCATCAGCACTTCTGCTATTTACGGCGGCACGAGCAACCTCTTCTCCGTGACCATGAAGAAGCTCGGCATCGAATGCACGTTCGTTGACCAGGATGCCTCTGACGAAGAAATCGAAAAGGCTTTCCGCCCGAACACCAAGTGCGTCTTCGGCGAAACAGTCGCAAACCCGGCTGGCAAGGTTTTGGACCTCAAGCGCTTTGCTGATCTCGCCCACAAGCACGGCGTTCCGATGATCGTCGATAACACCTTCCCGACTCCGATTCTCTGCCGTCCGATTGAATTCGGCGTCGATATCGTGACGCATTCCACCACCAAGTACATGGATGGCCATGCTACTGCTGTGGGCGGCTGCATCGTCGATAGCGGCAACTTCGACTGGGAAGCAAACCACGACCGTTTCAAGGGCCTCACCGAACCGGATCCGAGCTACCACGGTCTCGCCTACACGAAGGCATTCGGCAAGGGCGCTTTCATCACGAAGGCTACCGCACAGCTCATGCGCGACTTTGGTTCTATCCAGTCTCCGCAGAACGCATTCCTCTTGAACCTCGGTCTTGAAACTTTGCACCTCCGCATGCCGCGCCACTGCGAAAACGCTCTCGCCTGCGCCAAGTTCCTCAAGAACCACCCGAAGGTGGCCTGGGTCAACTACGCAGGCCTCGAAGGCGACAAGTACTATGAACTCGCCCAGAAGCAGTTCAATGGCGGTCTCCCGTGCGGCGTTCTCACGTTCGGCATCAAGGGTGGTCGTGAAAAGTCCATCCAGTTCATGGATAGCCTCAAGATGATCTGCATCGTGACTCACGTGGCCGACGCCCGCAGCTGCGTGCTGCATCCGGCAAGCCACACGCACCGTCAGCTCACCGACGAACAGCTCATCGAAGCAGGCGTTGCACCGGACCTCATCCGTTTCAGCGTGGGTATCGAGAACGTCGAAGACATTATCGCCGACCTCACGCAGGCTTTGGACAAAGTGTAAACAATCGTATTACACCTCAATACATCAAAAACGGCGCTGACCAATCAGCGTCGTTTTCTTATATAGCCATATCCCGCATATATGCCTATATTTAGGGAACCTCAAAAAGAAGGATATAACAATGCTTAATTTAATAAGGGCTGTTAGCCGCTTTTTATCGACATACACATCGCTTTTCGTTATCGCATGTGCGATCATCGCGTTTTTCATCCCGACGCTTTTTGGCTGGGTTCACGGCAACACAAGCTCAATTATTCTCGGCATCATCATGCTCAGCATGGGTCTCACCATCACCATGGACGACGTTCGCAACTTGATGAAACGCCCCGCCGACATTTTCCTTGGCGCCGTAGCACAGTACACCATCATGCCGCTCGTTGCGTTTACGCTCACGAAGATTTTCGGACTTGACCCGTATTTGGCTATCGGCATTGTCCTTGTCGGTTGCTGCCCAGGCGGCGTTTCGAGCAACGTCATGAGCTTTTTGGCTAAAGGCGACGTCACATACTCCGTAAGCATGACCATGGCAAGTACGCTCCTCGCCCCGCTTATGACTCCGCTTTTAGTCCTTTGGCTCGCCGATACAAGCATCGAAGTGAACGCCGTGGGCATGTTCCTCAACATCCTTTACGTGACGGTGTTTCCGATTCTCATCGGTTTCACTTGCAACTACTTCTTCGGCAAGCGAGCAGGCTTCAAAGAATTCCAATCGAACATGCCTGCCGTAAGCGTCATCGGCCTCGCGTTAATCGTCGGTGGCGTCATCGTGACCGTGCGTCCGCAACTCTTAACGAACGGCATGGGGCTTATTGCACTCATCCTCGCAGTAGTCTTTTTGCATAATGGCCTCGGCTATGTGCTCGGCTATAACGTCGGTCGTTTGTTCAAATTTAACACCGCCAAAAAGCGCACCATTTCCATCGAAGTCGGCGTGCAGAACGCAGGCATGGCAACAGTCCTCGCCGCAGCATTCTTCGCCAACCCAGAAAATCTCGCTCTCCACCCGGAAGCAGCCCTTTGCGTTGTTCCGTGCGCCATCAGCTGCGCCTACCATTCCATCAGCGGCACAATCCTCGCCGGAATTTTCGCGCACATGGATAAAAAGAAGTCTCAGTAGCAAGACATCCATTTTCACAACACAAACAACCCAACATTACCCATAGAAAAAGGTCTTCCCCCAAGGAAGACCTTTTCTGCTAAAGATCTGATAAATTATTAATCATCATTAAAACTATCTTCAAAATCCTTCAATTTCGATTCAAAAGCATCACTAATTGTTTTCTTATCGTCATCATTAAGGAAACTATACTTGATACTATTTCGTGCAATCATCTTTACTTCATCATAAGTTAAATTATACCTGTAAACAGCACGAGAAAATTCTTCCGTAATAGAAGTGCGAAGAATCCCCGGATCATCAGTAGATATAACTATCGGAACTCCACTCTCTTTATAAAGGTTAAACGGATGAGAATCTCCTTTGACACCGAGAATAAACTCGTTACTTGTGAGATTTATCTCAATCGCAATATCATTTTCCTTCATCAAATTCAAAAATGAAGCGCTGTCATGTTCAAAGACGATATCAACACCATGACCAATTCTTCTTGCACCTCCAACCATTACAGCATAAAAAACGTGATACGTAAGGTGTTCTGGTGGAACAAGCCCCATAGTCAACTCACCTGCATGAAGAGCAATATTCGGACCCTTGCCATATTTTTTTTCGAAATCTTTTCCTAATTCAGAGAGCATCAACATATGCACCACATAATACTGCATAGAGTTCTCAGAGTTTTCCGCAGCAACAAGATTACAACCAACAATATTTTTAGCCCCTTCCTGTGTAGTCATTGCCTTCAGAACGATATAAAGCTGGCAAAGCACAATAAGCGGATCTTTATCTCGTGAAGCGTACCCCTGCAATTTAATGAGGACATCATCATCTGATACAATGGTTGTATCAAATTTACTTGTTATAAAACTTTCTATTTGCAGCGGGGTCTTAAGTATTGCTACGTTATCTGCTACATATTTCTGAACAGTTTGGTAGAGCTCCGAATTAGTATCTTCATATAGTCTATCATATTCGCCAATAATTTTTTTTACACTATTACGGATATTATCTTCATAGGTTACTATATCTCGGCTCCATTTTTCAAAATCATCTGCATAGCCTTTACGATCTTTTTCTGATAAAAAAACAGAGTTAGGAACTGTAGGTGAGATACCGATAGACTCGATATACTGTAGATTTTCCTCCTTAGCTCTAACCTTTAGCTGATGAACAATTTCAGGCAAATACTTATTACCTGCTGCAGCTATGAAATTTCCGAACAGCGAGAAAAAATACTCGTCAGCACCAAGAGGATACTTATAAGGGTGATAATTCCTTACACTCCATTTATCAATCAGAGACATGCGAGTAGAATGGAAATCATATTTTTTACACCCATATTCATCCGCTTCGAAAGTTTTTGCTGTCAATTGGATGTATTTGTCCGCATCATGATACTTTTTAGGATCTGGAGCACCATCACTCAATCTCCCGGTATCTGGATTAACATAAAGCTGTGCATTATATGCGATAGCAAATAACGTCTCAGCATAAGCAGCACCGGTAAGATGATGGTGCAAGTCAGCTCCTTTTGGCATATCGGCAAAAAACTGACGTAATTTCGCTTTATTATGCTTGATTGATTCAAAGTATTCATTTACCGGCATTGTTTTTCTCCTTGATTAGTTCGTCTCTATATTATTTATTGCCATTATCCTCCCTTTTACTCCGTAACATCTTATTTACACAAACACAGTGCTCAACATTTGAAAAGGGCGGCCCTTTCGGGTCGCCCTTTGTTATGACCAGGAAAACGTATGTCAATACAACAAAACCAAAAATCCTCAAGAATCTCGCAGCATTTCATGAACAAACTTTATTCATCAAAGCGTCGCGTACAAACAATTCCGTCAAGAGATCAGCAGTATCGCAAGCACCTGCCCGCTCAAAATTCTTAGCAACATCGTAAGCGGGTAAACAGAGGCGTAACCGATGTTCGTTGCTTCGGAATTGCTGAGCCCGTTTGCGAACGCGAGCGCCGGAGGGTCTGTCGTTGCACCAGCAAGCACACCGCAAAGCGAGAGGTAATTGACCTTGAACACGGCCTTACCCACAATCGCCACAATCATCAGCGGAACAAATGTGATAATCGCCGAAAGCGCCATGTAGTAGAATCCGTCGCCGTTCAAGAGCACATCAAAGAACTTGATACCGGCATTGAGACCCACGCAGCTGAGGAAAATCGTAATGCCGAGTTCACGCAGCATAAGGTTCGCGCTATTCGCCATGAAAAAGTTGAGCGGACCCATCTTTCGTTTACGGCTAAGGATAATCGCGACAATCAGCGGACCGCCAGCAAGCCCGAGCTTGAGCGGAGTCGGCATGCCAGGAATCGCCACCGGGATACTTCCGACAATCACGCCGAGGAAAATTCCGAGGAATGCCGGCAAAATTTCCGGATGGTCAAGCGCCGTGAGCGAGTCGCCCAATTCCTTTGCCGCAGCAGCAATTGCATCCGGCGTACCCACAACAAGCAATTTGTCTGCAAACTTCACGCGGATATCGAGGCGCCCGGTGAACTTGAACCCGCCACGCGTCACACGGCTTACCGTCACACCAAAGCGATCGTTAAGCGCAAGCTGCTGGATACTCTTGCCAAGAATTTTCTTGTTCGTCACGAGAATCGTCTTGACGGCCAAATTCGATTTCTGGAGCGTAATCGGCGTAGCCTGTTTTTCGCCAATAATCTTTTCCAAGCCCTCAATCGCCTCGGGCATACCGACCACATGCACCAAGTCGCCAAGTTCCAGCGTCATATCGCCCTTTGGCATGTTAATCACCTGGTCGCGAGCATGGCGCGTCACCACGGCTCCGGTCGAAATGAGCCCCGGAATATCCTTGATTTTGCACCCTACAAGATTTGCGTTATCGACCCTGAGCGTGCAAGACATGATTTCCTTGGACTGCTCCGCAATTTCTTTTTGGTACTCAGCAGCAGCAGTATCCGGTTTCTGCTTAAAGAACACGCGCACAAGAATCATCACAAGGATAATGCCAATCACACCGAACGGATACGCCACCGCATACCCCACGCCCGTCAAAGAAGCATCGACACCAGCCGCCGTAAGCGCCGAATTTGCAGCACCAAGCGAAGGAGTATTCGTCACCGCACCGCAAAGCATACCGATAAGCACCGGAACATTGCCGTGCATACTTGTCGTAAAATAAATAAGGACGGTAGCAAGTACGCCCAGAAGGACAATGCTTACTGCGAGAATATTAAGCACCAACCCATGTCTTTTTAGGGAGTCTACAAAGCCAGGGCCTACCTGCATACCGATTGTATAAACAAATAAAATAAGGCCAAATTCTTGCATAAAATGGAGTACGCTGGGCTCAATCCGCATTCCGATATGACCTAGAAGGATTCCTACGAAAAGAGCTCCAGCTCCTCCAAGGCTAACACCTTTAACCTTGATTTTCCCCACCATAATACCAATAGCTGCAGTGAGGGAAATTACCAACACCTGTTGTCCGACGGAGGGTTTAACGAGTAAGTCAATAAGCCATTCCATATACCATCCTTATTTTGCGCCCCAAATGTAGCATTGGAGATTGATAATGACTAATAGATTATTTATATTGTATTAATAACGAAAAATGATAGATAACGCACTTACGCCATCTGCTCCCCTTATAATGTTATTTACTAATATAATTCAGCCCGACAAAAACAGCAAATTTCAACCACTTTACTTTTAGCAACTTTCCAAAGAGAACGCGAAAAAAGCACTACATTTCTATATTATTTTGCAATTGAACCCGGTCTTTCGGCAAAATCAAGGCGTCGCAAAGGCTTGAGCAACAACACAGGTGGCACAAATGGCAGAAGAAATGATCGATATCCTGAACAGCGACGGAACTCCGGCGGGGTATGCCCGCGGAAGAACAGAAGTCCACGCCAAGGGACTTTGGCACCGCACGGTCCACATTTGGGCATTCGACACCCACGGCAGAATCGTTTTCCAGCTCCGTAGCCACCTCAAGGAAAACAACCCGAATCTGCTCGATACGAGCTGCGCAGGGCATATTACCGCAGGCGACGACAGCCGCAACGCCGCCATTCGCGAGCTCCACGAAGAGATGGGAGTTGACAAGCGCCCGGACGATTTCGAATACCTCTTTGAAGCGACCCACGAAAATGTCCTGAACAATGGGACGTATTTTGACAACGAATATTATGATACTTATAAGATTATTTTGTCCGATGAAGAGGCCACGCACTTAATTCCGCAACCAGGCGAAGTTGATGATTTCGTATGGATGACTCCCGCCGAATTTCTTGAAAAACACGCTAAAAACCCCGAAAAATTCGTAGACCACCCCAAAGATTACACGTGGATACAGTCAATACAACATACGCAAAAATAAGTATTAAATAGCTAAAGCAAGTTCATATTTTATATACATTCCTTTAATGGATTTGGGTAAATATTTTAGGAATTTCACGGGGGATGGTATCCATGAAGTACAAAAACACAGCCATTATTGTCGAAGGTGGCGGTTTACGAGGGGCGTATTCCGGCGGCATTCTCGACATTCTTGCAGATAAAGAAATAAAATTTGGAGGCGCAGCCGGCACATCTGCAGGCGCAATTCATTTGTGCAGTTTCTTGTCGGGGCAAATCGGGCGCAACTTTCGCGTCGACACAATCCACTCTAAAAGCCCTCGTTACATGAGCTTTAGAAACCTGTTGTTCACAGGCGATTATTTTGCTTTCGACTATTGTTATAAACAAATTCCATACAAAATCGATCCGTTCGAATTTGACAAGTTCACCGAGCAATGCCAAGAGACCGAATTCCATGTTTGCATAACGGATGTGGAAACGGGATTAGCCGAATACCCGCACATCACCGACTATCGCAACGAAGACGAGATGAACTACATCCGCGCCTCCGCGAGCATGCCGATTTTGAGCAAGATTGTCGAAATTCACGGAAAAAAATTCCTTGACGGAGGCGTTGCCGACAGCATTCCGTTCGAACAGATGTTCAAAAAGGGATTTGAACGCGCCGTGGTGATTCTGACGCGCCCGCTCGGCTACCGCAAAAAAATCAACAAAGCCCTCCCGCTTGTAAAACTCGCCTACCGCCATTACCCCAAATTCGTGGAAGCGGTTGCCACGCGCCATATCCGCTACAACCAGGCGCTTGACAAACTTGCACAACTCGAAGCCGAAGGCAAGGTATTCATTTTCCGCCCGAGCAAACGGATCAAAATTTCGGACATAGAATCGAATAAAAAGAAAATTGCGGAACTTTACGAGCTAGGAAAACAAGACGCCCACACCAAGATGCCGGAACTGCTGAAGTTCTTGGAAGGATGAACTAGACGATAGATTGACGAATCAAGGGTGCTACCGGGGTAAAAAGTTCCAGTAAAAAGCCGAAAAAACGCCAAAAACAGCTTTTTGTTGAACATGTTGCAACGAAAAACAACAGATTCTCAACACTGAATCTCAACGCTTTAGGACAACTATGGTAAATTTATAGTATGCCTGAAGTATTAGACTATTTGGAGTACCGTGAGTACCTGAAGGACTGGTTTGTCGAGACTAAAAAAGACAACCCGTTTACCTCGTACCGCTATCTCGGCCAGAAAACCGGCGTAGATCCGGCCTGGCTTGTCCGCGTTTTCCAAAAAGAAGGCCATCTGAACGAGAGCACGCTTCCCGTGTTCATCAGAATTTGCGGTCTCGATGACCGTCGCGCCGAATACTTCAAGACCCTTTACAGGTTCAACAAGACCAAGGCTAAGCAGACACTTTCCGAGCTCTATTACAAGCTCTTGGAGCTCCGCTCGCTCGAAACACGCGTGCTTTCGGAACCGGAACTCGCCTACTTTGGCAGCTGGGCATGTGCGGCCCTCCGCGCTCTCATCGGCATTACGAAAGACACAAGCGACATCGCAGGCCTTGGCAAGCATTTGAACCCGCCCATTTCGCAAGATGACGCCCGCAACGCACTTGGCATCTTGAAGCAGCTTGGGCTCGTAGTTCCTGACGGTACTGGCGGTTGGAACATTACAGACCAGATTATCAGCACCGGCGGCGAAGTCAAGAGTTCCGCAGTCCGCAGTTTCCACAGGCATACGATGGAACTGGCGCAAGAATCGCTCGACCGCCATAAGCCCGAAGAACGAGACATTTCGAGCGTCGTGTTCACTGCAGATGAATCCGACCTGCCCGAAATCAAGCATAAAATCGAGGAATTCCGCCGAGGACTCCTGCAATTTGCCCGCAAGAGCGAACGCGCCGACCGTGTTTATGCATTGAATATCGCCATGTTCCCCCTCTCCGACAAGGTAGCAGACCCGGCAACAGGCCCTACTTCGCCGCAAAATAACGGAGGTGGGAAATGATTTTCAGAAAGAAATTATATATTAAGGGTATGGAATTGAAGCAGAACAAAACCAGACGCGCACTTGCACTGATTGCTCCGATCGCAGTCGGGTTTTTGCTATGCGCCTGCGGTTCTGACAATGTTGCAGGTGGCGGTCCGAGCGGTACAGAAGCCGGTAACGCCATCACAGCCCAAATCCTTATTGCAAATGCTCCCGCAGCCAATGCCCGAGTCAAGCTTGTCGAACACAACAGCCTGAACGGTATCGAAGACGGCTTCACAGCCATTGCAAACGATAACGGTTTTGTGACTATCGAAAAAGTTCCTGTCGGCAACTACACAATGGAAGCCTCACTCAACGAGTCTGCCGTCCAATTGTCTGTTGATATCAAGGACACCATAAACGATGTCGATCTGGGAGCACACAGCTTGCAAAAGTCCGTCTACATCGGCGGTTCTATCGCAAACTTCGTTGACGATTCTATCAGCGAAAGCATTAAGAACATGACAGGCGTTCTCAAGTTCCGCGGCCTCGACCATTCTGCCACAATCAAGGACGGCAAGTTCGAAGTCAAGGGCCTCCCAGCCGGAAACCTGAACTTGGTGTTCATCCCGGATAACGCTATCGATACAATATATGTACCGATAAAAACAGATGCAGGCGATTCAATTACGTCAATCAAGCCTCAAGATTCCATCCCAGAAAACAAGAACGAAAGATTACTCATCGACGACTTTGAGGATGGAGACAACATCCATCTTTACGGTTCAGAATTCAGGAACCTGTTTAACCCATTTGACCCTAGCGGGGGATGGTCGATAATCACAGCCTCCAATTTCCAGGCGATGGCACCAGAAAATGAACAAATCAAAATTTATCCGGAAATTCCATTAGAAAACACTAGTCATCCATTCCTGTTAGTTATTCAACAAAATGACAACAGCGGCAAAGAAGTCCATTTGAACTTTGATTTCCCAGATACAGCAAGCTATGAATTATGGGCTTTGGTTGCATTGTACATCGGCAACCAATATACAACCTACGATTTAAGCTCAGTCGACTCAATAGCCTTTGACGCCTGGGGTTTTGGGGATGCAGAAATCCAAGTCATACGAAAGGACTTTACAGGTAACAGCTACACGACAGGGAAATACGCATTTACTCTTCCAAAAACGAAGACAAATCTCAAATTCGCTTGGGCAGATATTGTACCCAAAGCAGAAGATCGCAAGAGTGTAACTTTTATTTCTATCGTGTTCCACAACGATGCGGAACTCCACTTCGACAACTTTGAATTCATCGGCAAAGACCTGATGAACATCTGGAAAACAAAGGAATAATGCCGGGTGCAAATTCCGTAACATCGAATCAAGAGACGATTCACAAAGATCTTGAAGAAGTTGTCCGCAAGTATGCGCGGACAACTTTTTTGCGTCCCATCGCAGAGCATACGCGAGAGGCATTTGCCGAAGTAGAAGAATTCGTAAAAAAGTTCTACGATGCTAGAAATAATGGACAGCCCCAACAAGAGCAAAACGAGAAATTATGGATACACTCCCCTATCGCGCTACGCACTCCAGGGTCGAGAATGACGGCAGAGCCGAGTGATGCAGGGATTACACCGCTTGCGGTCATTCTAGATTCCGGTTGTGGCACAGGAGAAAGCACCATCCATATCGCCCGACGCTTCCCGAACATTCCGGTCATCGGGATTGACAAGTCCTGCGCTCGTCTCAACAAAGCAGGCAATCCTTCGCAAACATCAGGCGAAGAAGTCCCTGCAAATGCTTTTTGGATTCGCGCAGAGCTTTTGGATTTTTGGCGACTTGCGCTTGACTGCGTTAAAGCAGGCGAATGGGCAATTCCGTACCACGCGGTGTATTACCCGAACCCGTGGCCTAAACAAAGCGAAGCCACAAGGCGATTCCACATGCACCCGATTTTTCCGACGTTACTTGCACTCGGGAATACAATCGAGCTCCGCACGAACTGGGAAATCTACGCCCGCGAATTTGCAGAAGCCGCGAGAATCGTGATTGAAGAACGCACAAGCATAGCCTCGAAAGAACTTTATGGATCCCCTTCCTCGCTTCGTTCGGTCGAGGATGACAGCAAGAATGGTCATTCGGCCGAAGTGGACAAAAAGGGAGGTTCCCGCTTGCTTGGACTGCGTTCAACACAGGCTCTGGCGGGAACGACAATTAAGTGCGAAAGTTTCGACCCAAGCACCCCCGAAACAGCCTTTGAACGGAAATATAAAGATGCCCGCCAAGCACTCTGGCGGGTGGTTATTTGCTAATCGCGGCAAAGCCGCATCTTTCGTCTATAGCGAGCAGCGCGAGCGTTCTTTCGTCTATTTACGATCCTTCATCCAATTAGCGATGAACTTGAGGTTTCTCGTAAACTTGACATCCATTTCGGCACCGGGCACCACGATAAATTCCGTAAGTCCGTACTTGTCGCCCTTGCTACCCCAGTCATACGTATAACCCAGACGAGTCCACGGACGAGCATCCGGCCCTTCATAGCACTTCGCTGCACGAGCATCGAACCAGTTCTTGAACCACATGATGCGTTCAGAAACTTCGGCATCGTTTCCGTATTCACCTTCAAATGCGGTCCGCATATCAAAAGCCTTCACATCGGGCACATACGCCGGTCGCATCAAGTCATTCGGGCTTACCCACAAGAATGCCATGTGCGTTACGTTAGACGTTCTCGGTTCGCCAAACAACTGCTTGAATCTCAAATCCCAATTACGCACGCCTTCACTGTGATCATGGAACCAGCTCAAAAGTTCCTTTTCATTCACGACCCAGACAACGCTATCGGACTTGACCAGTTCGCCATCCTTATAAGTCTCGTCACCAGACGTAAGCGTTACCACGAGGAGTTTAGATTTATCCGCATTCCACGTGACCTTGTCGCTGTATTCATCAAGCGTCACAATCGTGTACTTTTCTTCTTCAAGCGCTTCGGCGGCATCCTTCACTGCAGCAGCAAATTTCACGTCCAAAATGGAATCGCGATTGACCATCGAGACTTTTTGGCCCTTGTTATCACGAATTTCGCAATACGGAATGCTATCCGTATTCACAGCGACCTCGGCCTTTGCAAATTGGTCGCTCAAAATATCTCCATTATATGAAAAAAGCTTATCCCCTTCCATAAACGAAATCACGACCTTGCAAAATCCCTTTTCTGGAATCACGACCGACGTGGGGAAACGTTCGTTTCCGGCACCAGCCGTATCAAGCGACATCTTGTTTTCATTTTCGCCGCATGTGTAATTGTATTCCGTAAGGGTTGCAACACCCGGCTTCATTTCGCTAAAGAACACATTTTCTTGTTCACTGCTAAAAGCCGGTTTTACTACGATGGATGTGCCACCAAGCATAATCGTATGCGGAATGCCCTCGCCACAGTAATATGCCGGTTGACGGAACACACCGATAATTCCCGTTTTTCCCTGAAAATTTTCAGCCTTGGAAACACCGCTCTTTGTGAGCGCACAGCCAAACAACGCAAGAGCAAAAGCGCTCCCCAATAAATAAATATTCTTCATCCGAATCCTCATCCTGCTAACGTCATGTCAAGCATCTAACCTATATTCGAAATATAGCTAACTCGCCATTTTTCGCAGGAATTTTTAACGGAACTGCACACGTTTTGCAAGCAAGAGACTGCCGTTCACATCAAGTTGTACAAAGGCGGAACGATTCCACCCAGAAACATCAATGATAGCAGATGAGCCCTCGAACGTATGCGCACCGAGATTATTCCCCAAAGCATCGTAAAAGCGGAGCGTCTTTTTGCCCGACATGGGGACATCGACATTCAGCATTCCACGAGACACGTGAATTTTCATTTGCGGCAAAGTAGTCTGCACTAGCGAAGTGATGCCACTGCTTGAAGAAACTGAACTTGACGATGCGATTGAACTAGAAGATGCAATAACTTTTTCAGGGCACTTGTCCAACTTTTTGGATTTGTTCACCGTAAAGCAAACGCGGTCATCACCGTCAAACACGAGATTGAAAACGCCATCAATCTTTGCCTTGCCATTTTTGTTAACAAAGTCAAATTTTGCAAAAGACTCCTGGTCCTTGCTAAGCACCGTGCGAACTTCAACACGCTGGTGACTTTCATCCCCGTTCGGGTCATTGCTGAAAAAGGCATTGAAATCATAGTCGATGTACCAAATCATGACTCCGTTCTTACCTTGTTTTCCGCTATAAGACGAGCTTCCGATTTTAGAATCAAAACCCACCGCCGGGCGATATTCAATTAAAAAATATTCATCGGGTTTATTCGGGTTCGACACCGCATACGCCTGCATTCCCGAAAGATTTTTCAGTTCATAAACGCTATCGGCATCTACGATTTCAGTCGGTTTGAGCCACCCCACCGCTTCGCGTTCAAAAGCAGAAAATGTCGGCGGATACCCGCCACTCCCGTTGCGCAGCCCAAGCGCCATCACGTCGTACGGCAAAGGACCAATAGTGGCATAGCCTCTGGAATCGTTGCTATACGTATCCTGAAGCCCAATCACATGGCTAAACTCATGGACAAAAGTGCCTAACATATTGACATCTTTTGAGCTAGTCGAAGATTCTTTTCCTTCTGCTTTTTGTGAAACGAATGCATAGTTATTAAACTTGTAGCCGTTTTTAGAATAAACTTGTTTTGCGCTATATTGAAGTTTATACTGATGGTTGAAAAAATCACTGCAATACGAAATAGCTTTATCTCTTGAAAGCGGATGCAAAATGATAAACGGAATTTCTTTTTCGTACTTGCTTGCACGCGCCTTGAAATCGGATCGTTCAACAAGGATATCAATTGCAGGTAAAATAAATTCGCTATCGCTTTTGTAACTGCTAAAATTTTTCGAAAGCGTTATGGGATAAATATCAAAAGTCGGTTTGAATTGTCCGCCAGAACTTTCGACAAAATAATCATGCACGCTGCCATAATTGCCATTGTCTTTGAAGCCTTTTTCATTGAACATTCTGTACATGAATGCAGAATCCAGCGCCTTGTAATCTGACGTTGACACAAGCATCACCGGAAAATAGCGTTCACCCGAAGAATATAATTCGGCATCGTTGCTGGAACGTATTTTCGACATGCCGCCTGGAGTGCGCGCAGGGAGCATATCTTCGGAGTAAATAATTTTCTCCATCACAATGTTTTCTTCAGACTCAGCCGACTGTGCCCACGCCAAAGATGCGCAGGACACGCAAGCCCCAAACAAACCCATCCCAAATGACGAACGTATAAACCAACTCATAGAAGTGAATATAAATAATAAAAACACAAAAAAGGAGAAGCCTCTAATACAAATGCAAACAAAACTGTATGGATCCTCCTAACGGAGGATGACTGGGCATGACATTTTGCTGAAGGATGCATTCGTTTGATGGTGGGCGTGACATTTTCCAAAAGGATGCATTCGTTTGATGGTGGGCGCGGCATTTTACAAAAGGTAGCGCTCGTTCGATGGCAAGCGCGGCAAATCGACGATTTACCAGTATTTTCACAGAATGCGCCGGTACAAGCGATTCCTAAATTTCTATCTTTACCTGCGTAAAACTAAAGAGGTCTAAAATGACGTTTGAAGAAATGTACGCTCTGGCTTGCCAGCGCAAAAAAGACATGCCGGAAGGCAAGGGCACCACGGAACTTTTCAAGAAGGGTCCGCATGGCATCGGCAAGAAGCTTGTCGAAGAAGCCGCCGAAAGCTGGATGGCCGCCCGCTTTGAATCGCGCGACGCCCAGTGCCTCGAACTTTCTCAGGTGCTCTACTACGTTGCCGTCATGATGGCAGAAAAAGGTCTCACCCTCGAAGAAGTGTACGCAAAACTATGATTAAGGTAGCTCTCCCCAACAAGGGCATGCTCTTTGAGCCCACCCAGGAACTCCTCAAGGCCTGCGGTTACAAGGCATCCAAGCCCTACAAAACTTTGACCCAAATCGATACCAAGAACGGCATCGAATTCTTCTTCCTCCGTCCGAGCGACATCCCGATGTACGTGGGTCGCGGTATCATTGACGCAGGTATCACGGGTATTGATTTTAACGCCGAAGCCAAGAGCCCGGCCGTCAAGGTTTTGGACTTGCCGTTTGGCGCTTCCAAGCTTTGCGCAGCAGTCCCGAACGAAAGCCCGATCCAGAGCCTCGCCGACTTGAAGGACGCAACGATTGCTACAAGCTTCCCGAACATCGTGGAAAGCTATTACAAGAAGAAGATGGACTTCGTGGTGCTCGAAGGCGCTGTTGAAATTTCCGTAAGCCTCGGTGTCGCAAACGCTATCGTGGACGTTGTCGAAACGGGTACGACGCTCAAGCAGGCCGGACTGCGCATTATTGGCGAACCGCTCTTCCGCAGTAACGCAGCCATTTTCTGCAACCCGCAGAAGACGGAACTCGAAGAAGTCAACACGCTCATCCGTCGCATCCAGGGCAAGCTCGTCGCACAGACGTACATGATGATCGAGTACGACTGCCCCTCCGAACTTTTGGCAAGGGCTTGCGAAATGACTCCGGGTCTCGACGCCCCGACAGTGACGAAGCTCCACGGTCGTGAATGGTACTCCGTGAAGGCCATGGTGCCGCGCGAAGAAGCCAACGCCATCATGGACAAGCTTTGGGACGCAGGCGCAAGGAGCATTCTCCTGTTCGGCATCGAAAGCGCAAGAATTTAACGCTCCGCGTTAAATTCAGTAGGCAGTGGTTAGTAGTCAGTAGACAGGATTGCAAAGAAAATTGCATTTGCAATTGAAATTGTGTATGCCTATCGCGACACATGACTGATAAATCAGCAACTAACCACTCGCCTCAAACAAACCACACTGCCTACTGTCTACTTCCTACCGTCTACTGCCCATGCAATCTCTCGCTTACTTGGCACGTCAACCGATTCTAGACCGCGATGGAAATATCTTCGCGTATGAATTGCTATTCCGAGACTCGCCAAATAGCGTTACCGCCATCATTGCAAGCGATGTGCAGGCTACCGCTCAGGTGCTAGAGAATGTCCTCAACAGCATCGGGCTTGAGCGTCTTGTCGGGGGCAAAAAAGCTTTTGTCAATTGCAGCCGCGAGATGCTTTTGGACAACTTGTTCGGGCTTTTAAATCCCAACAGTTTTGTCCTTGAAATTCTCGAAGATGTTACCGTCGATAGAGCGCTTATCCGCGCCATCGAACGGCATAAGTCTCGCGGTTTTGAACTGGCGCTAGACGATTTTATCATGAACGACGAGTTCATAAAGCGCTTCGAGCCATTGTTCAAGCACGTTTCGTACGTCAAGATGGACTTGGTCGATAACACGCCCGAAGCGATGGAAAAAGCAGCCAAGTTCTTTAAAGAAAAGAACATCAAGATTCTCGCCGAAAAAGTCGAGGACGAAGAAACGTTCAAGCACTGCAAAAATGCCGGATACGAATACTTCCAGGGATTTTTCTTTGCAAAGCCGGAACTCGTAACCGGACAAAAGATAGACGCGACTTCGGCCGCCATTCTCAAAATCATCCAACTGTTGCACACGCGACCGACACTCGAAAAACTCTGCGATGAACTCGACAAGCAGCCGGACATTGCAGCAAACCTCATGCAATTTGTGAATTCGGATGTGCGCGACAAACCCGCTATCGAAACGGTTAAAGGCGCCATCGTCTGGGTGGGCATGAAGAAAATCCAGGAGTGGCTAAAGCTCATGCTTTACGCCCGCATCGGAACGATTTTCGAACTGAAACTGAACAGCACACAACGATACGTAAGCACTAGCAAATGAACGTTGAACCGCAAAGTCTGGAAAATTTGATTTCCGAATTCGCCTCCCTCCCGGGGATCGGTTTAAAGACGGCTCGCCGCCTAGCCTACCATATGCTCTCGCGCCGCAAGAGCGATGTAGAACGCTTTGCCGACAGCTTGATGCAAGCCGCAGAAAAAGTCCACCCGTGCCCGCGTTGCCACGCTTTCACCGATGAAGAAATCTGCCCCACTTGCAGGGCTCGCGAAGGCGCCAAGTCCATTTGCGTTGTCGAAAAAAATTCAGATATTTTACCTTTTGAACGTTCATCCGTCCACAAGGGTCTTTACTTTGTCCTTGGCGGTGTAATTTCTCCGCTCGACGGCATTGGTCCCGAAGCGCTCCACTTGCCGCAACTCGTGGAACGCATCAAGCAAGAAAATATCGAAGAACTGGTCCTAGCCTTGGGCTCTAGCCCCGAAGCCGACAGCACCGCACTCATGATTGACCGCATGCTAGACGGCGTCAACGTCAAGCGCACTCGCCTCGCCCGCGGAATCCCGATGGGCAGCGATCTGGAATTCATCGACGAAGTCACCATGCTTCGCGCATTCGAAGGGAGAGTTTCCTTATGAGTACAAAAGAAAACATTCACCAAGCTCCCGTCGAGGTGGGCGGCTATACCATCCGTTCGGCAAAATTTGTCAAAGCCGCTGTCAATCTCAAAGGCCTCCCTGAAGAACGCCTCCCGCAGGTAGCATTCCTCGGGCGATCCAACGTGGGCAAGTCTTCGCTCATGAATGCGCTCATGGGTCAAAAAAAGCTCGTGAAAGTGAGCTCAACCCCCGGAAAAACGCGCGAAATCAATTTTTTCAAAGTCAACGAGGAATTTTTTCTTGTAGATTTACCAGGTGTAGGGTTCGCTAAAGTCAACAATGCCAAACGCGACCAGATGTCCGACTTTATCCGTGAATACGTCGAAAAGTGCAAGGACCTCAAGGGGCTTATCTACCTCGTAGATATCCGCCACGGAGGAACGCCGATTGACATCGAAACAGTCGAAAGCATCCGTGCCACAGGTTGCCCAGTCCTGATTGTCGCAAGCAAACGTGACAAGGTGAACCAATCCGAACTCGCCAAAGGGCTTAGGGATATCCAGCAACGCTTGGATCTAGACCACAAGCCGCTTTGCGTAAGTGCTCTGAAAAAATTTGGACTTGATGAACTCTGGACGGAAATTCTAGAAGCAATTCATAGCGATGCAAGAGAAGCAACTTAAAAACTGGCAAAAGATGACTCCCATCGGGCGTTTGTTCCACACGCTCGGGATTTTCATCTTGAAAAGGAGAATAGGGCAACTAATAGCCTTGTTCTTCCGTACAGTAGCATCTCTCTTCGACAAAAGCCACAACTTCAAGAGCGACACCCGCAATATCATATTGCAGACTTTCTTTACGGGCGTCGAAATTATTATACCGCTGTTCATCGTCGCCACGTTGTTCGGAACCGTCGTCATCATCGAAGTGCTTTCGCTCATGGGCAAAATGGGTTTCTCGGATATTGTGGGTAACCTCATGGTGGTGGTCATTATCCGCGAATTAAGCCCGATTCTTACAGCGTTTCTCATCGCAGGCCGTTCTGGATCTTCGCTCACGACCTACATTGGCAGCATGGTCATCGATTCCGAAGTGGACGCGCTTGCGACCATGGGCATCAACCCCATCCGTTATCTGGTCATGCCTAGCGTTATCGGCGGCACAATCGCAACGATTATCTCGAACATCATCTTTAGTGCAAGCGCAATCGGAGCAGGCTTCCTCGTCACGAAGGGAATCATCTTCATTACCGGTAACGCCCCCAACTTGCAAATCACCTGGAATTACCTTTCTACCGAAATCATCAAGGCGCTTACCATTCCCGACTTTGTCTTTGCGATTGTAAAACCGTTTGTCTTCGGAATCATCATCACCATCAACGCTTGCTACCAGGCACTGAATATCAAACGCGATATCCGCCTCGTGCCCAAAGCTACATCGCGTTCGGTCATTACCTCTTTCCTCTATATCGTTTTTGCTGACGTCGTGCTCTCGTTGTTCTACTTTATCAGTTACATGCAGAACCTCTCAACGATTATCTAAGATATGCTAGACGAAGCCCTAAGACTTGAAGATATATACCTTTCGACAAGCGAACTGTCGGGAACTCTGTTCTCGATCCCAAGAGCCGTTAGCTACTTTGAAAACATCAGATCGAGTGAAAGCAACGAGGACTACCAACTCATCGCAGGCGCTAATCTCTCATTAAAGCTTGGCGAAACGATTTGCATTGGCGGACCATCCGGTAAAGGTAAAAGCGCCATTCTCCGCATGATTGCGGGGCTTGCACGCCCCCTCAAAGGGCATATCTATTACTTTGGCGAATACATTCCGGCAGAACGCCTCGACGCACTTGAAGTCGCTAAACGTCAAGTTGGCTTTGTTCTCCAGAACGCCGCCCTTATTTCGAACCTGAGAGTTGTAGACAACATCGCACTTCCGCTTCGTTACCATAAAATGGGCACTGACGAAGAAATTACGAAAAAAGTCAACATGGCTATGGACTTGATGCGCGTCCGCAATTTTGCAAACATGTTCCCGCACGAACTGAGTGTGGGCATGCAAAAGCGTGTGGCCATCGCTAGGTCTTGGGCCATGGACCCGAAGCTTTTGCTCATGGATGAACCGACCGCGGGCCTCGACAACTACAACCGCCGAAACTTGCTGCCGTTGATTGACAACATGCGTACCATGTTCAAGACGACCATCATTATCGTTACGCATGATCTCATGATTGCAAAAGAACTGAACTGCAACCTCGTATTTTTGCACAAGAAAAAATTCACCGAACCGCATTCTTTTGACTACTGGCTCCACTCGGATAGTGAAATTTCGAAGGACCAGTTCCGCGATCTACAATCCAATGAATAATTCTGAATTCATATTCCAGAATTGACCATTTTTTAGAGAAAGCAAAATGACATCGACTCCAAACAACACCGAACTTACCCTTCCTTTACCTGACGATTTTCATGCCCATTTACGCCAGGGCGAACTCATGCCCGGTTATGTCCGCGATCTCGTAAGCCAGTTTGGTCGCGCCATCATTATGCCGAACACCGTGCCCGCCATGACAAGCGCAGCTGCGATTGCCGATTACAAAAAGCAGATTCTCGAAGCGGCCGCTCCCGTGCGTCCGGATTTTGAACCGCTCATGACATTCAAGCTGAACCCGAATTACACGGAACAAGACTTGAAGGACATGATGGCCGTAGGTGTTGTCGCCGGCAAATACTACCCCGCAGGCGTCACGACAAATAGCGCCGACGGCATCAGCGATTTTGAAGCGGTCTTCCCCGTTGTCGCCATGATGGAAAAACTCGGCCTTGTGCTGTGCGTCCACGGCGAAGAACCCGGCGAATTCTGCCTCGACCGCGAACCGGCATTTATCAAGCGAGTGGAAACACTTGCCGAAAAGTTTCCGAAGCTCCGCATCGTCTTTGAGCACCTGAGCAGCGCCAAATCCGTCGAAGCGGTAAAACGCCTCCCGGCAAACGTCGCTGCCACATTCACGGTGCACCATCTGATGATGACTCTCGACGATATCGTTGGCGATGCACTCCGCCCGCACCATTTCTGCAAGCCGCTCCCCAAGCGTCCTGAAGACCGCAAAGCCATCCGCGAAGCAGCCTTCAGCGGAAACCCGAAATTCTTCCTCGGTACCGATTCCGCACCCCACCAGCAAGGCAAAAAAGAATGCCCATGCGGAGCCGCCGGCGTTTACAGCGCCCCCGTCGCCATCCCGCTTCTGGTGCAGGAATTTGAACGCGCAGGCGCACTCGACAAGCTCCCCAACTTTATCGCAGGATTCGGCGCCGATTTTTACGGTTTACCGCGTACCACAAAGCAAATCAAGGTTGTCAAGGAATTGTGGACCGTGCCCGCCATCGTGAACGGAGTTGTTCCGCTCGCCGCCGGACAAACGCTCGAATGGAAGCTGAAATAACGTTTTTTTCGTTAAAAAAAGCCATTTTTTATACAAAAATTCGCCGTAAAAGGCGAATTTTTTTTATACATATAAAAAAATTTTTCCTTATTTACTTTTTTTACTTATATTAGAAAAGCTAATCCAAAGGAATCATACCATATTTCAATCGGAGGTTTCATAATGAATTTGGTAAAAACAATTGGTCGTTTTCTTCCGGTAGCTCTTTCTCTCGCAGTGCTCGTGGCCTGCGGCGATAAAAAAACTGAAAAACCCGCTCCAGTAAAGCAGCCCGAACCGGTCAAGGTCGAGGCTCCGGCACCGGAACCAGAACAGCCGGCACCGTTCGACTTCTCCAAGTTTGCCGCCATCAAGAACAACTCTCAGGTATTCTTGACCACCCGTGGCGAAGTGGCTGCATTCCTTAACGACGCTTTTGCCAAGGTTGAAAAAGGTCAGGCCTCTGCAATTGAATTCCCGAACGTAAGCAGCCTCTTTGAACTCGCCAGTGCAGAACTCAGCAGCGAAGGCCGCGCCATCATCGCAGAACTCGCACCCAAGTTTGCACAGACCAACATGGAAGCAACGATTCTCGTTGAAGGTTACACCTGCGACCTCGGTTCCGTGGCATACAACGATGAACTTTCTCAGCGCCGCGCCGAAACCGTCAAGGCTGAAATCGCCAAATACGTTCCGGCATCCAAGATCACAGCAAAGTGGTACGGCAAGCGCATGTTCAAGAAGTTCAAGTACGATACAAGAGACGAATACCGTCGCGTGAACATCCGCATCCAGTAATTCTTCTTTACGGATAAACGTTACAGAAAAGGTCCCGCTCGATGGCGGGACTTTTTCGTTATAAAATTCTGAGATAAATAAGGCGCGTGAACAAGACGCAGCACAGGCGCGCGAGAAGCCACGCTGGAGAATGCCGCAAAAGTACTAGTACTTAAACACCGACATTTTGGTAATATTACCTTCTGCATCGAAAGTGATATCGAAATAGCCTTTACCTTCAAGAGTGCTTATATATAGCGGGACCGTCTTTGATGCGAATGCCGATTGCTTATCAAAAGAGACATCGATATTTTCACCATTCAAAACCACCGACGACGCAAGCATCGCATCTTTACTATTCAACTCACCGAACGAGAAGAACGGATTTAACGCCACCAAGGATCTCGGAAAATGAAACACCATTTTCTTTGAGCCAACCATGCTACTCAACAAGCCCTCTTTTTCTTTCATTTCATAAGAACAACCTGTAGTGAGCTGATGGAGGGTAGCCTTGCTAAAGCGTTTAGCGCCCATCTTTTTCGAAATATTCGTACGCTTGATCTTATCTTCATCGACCCAGATAATCAAGCTATCCGTCATGATAATAGCTCTTGCAGAAACGATGTCCTCGACGCTATTCTTTTGTTTCCCGTACAATTCATAATTCAGTTGCAGCTTTCCGAAACTCGCCTTGGAATAAGGCTCGATGTTATTGATTGTCGTTTCCATTTTCTTCACCAAATAATCATCGGCATACATATCGGTCATATGCAAGCAGATAAACAGGCGAACATTCGAAAGGCGCTTGTCGGAGCGGTTTTCAATTTCAATGGCAAGCTTATCCGAAAACGAAAGCGTCGGATTGTACGTCTGCAAATCCAAGAAAGAATGTTCTTCAAAAATCATATCCAAAATTTTGGGCATATAGCGTTCCACAAACTTCATGTCAGAAATCAAGTAATCATACACTTCTTGATTTCCGCGACGGAAAAAGTGTTTTAAAATTTCTTCTTTAGCATTGGCAAAATTTCCTTTATTATAAGCGACCATTGCCTTTTGGAAGTTCGGCGAATAAAATCCAAAGCCTTCCATCATGGACTTATAGTGTTCCAAAACCACATGGCCTTCTTTGGATTTCAGAATGTAATTGCGGTAATTGTAGGAATTGTACATGTCCAATAATTTTTCCGCTTCGCGAGGATATTCCACAGAAGACTGATCAAACAAGGTTGCAGCCTTTTTATCGTCACCCAGCAATGTGTAATATGTTCCCAACAAAAGCAATGCTGGCGCCGCTCTATCAGGATGTTCCTTTACGTATTGATTCAGAATGTCGCGAGCGTTATCCGCATTATGCACATCACCGGAAACGCCTATACCTTGTTCCGCTTTATAAAGCAAGCAAAAAGATTTAAGCAGTTGCGATTCTGAATCAGTAGGATACTTCTGTAGCACCGCATTGAGCGATTCCAGCGCGCCATCAATATCGCCATTGTTGATGGCAAGGTACGCCTTATCACGCAACAGGCACATTTCATTCCACATTGCCAAATATTTCAAATAAAGTACTGTATATTCGCTTAAATAGCTTAAGTAAGCTTCTTTATTTTCTTCAAGAGCCTTTTTTGCGCTTTTTTCAATTTCATCATTTCTCTGGATTTCGGTATAAAAATTTGTTCCCGAAGCAAGGCTCATTGTCGCAAGTGATACAAATGCTGTAGGATCAAAACCTCCCGTTGCAGCGATTTGCGCAATCGGAGAAGTTACTGTTTTAAGATCGACAGAATTTTTTATAGCGCCCCAATAACGTCTCTTTTGCGTTTCATTCAAATCATATTCGGCCGTGCGAATGCCCTTATAAAGCGGGAGCAATTTCTTTTCCGCTTCGAGGACTTCATCCGGAATGCCGCTATAATCTTGAGCCGCCATGAACTGCAAGTACTCGAACATGCTCTTCGTTGTCGAATACCCATCGTTCAAAATATGGAACAGGCGGATTGTCTTTTCAAGATCAAGCGGTTTAGATTCTCGCGGCTCGGGAGATTTACGTTCCTCTTTTTCCGCATTTTCGAAAACAGTCTCGACCGAATCAATTTCTTTTTGAATCTCGACTTTTTTCGAGTGATTCGATATCAAAAGATACGCGACAGGAACCGCAATAGCAACAATCAGAAATAGCAAGCAACCTTTTTTCATTTTTACCCGTTCATAATGTACTCGGCATTTTCGAGGATGTACGAATCCTTCATTTTCAAGTCTTCGGGCAAGCGGTCAAACGGAATGATATCGTGACGCGTGAAAGTCTTTTCGTCAGTCGGGCCCGAGCGATAGCCCATCAAAAGCATGGACATCATCCAGCGTCGATGTTCCGCATCGCGCAACAGAGAATCATCATCCGTAATTTCAAAACAACGCTTACGGAGCGGCAAAGCATTGGCACAGTAAATGGCGGCAGTCTTGTCGGCTTCGCTCAAGCGGTACCACATTTTTTCTTCGGTGTCGCGAGTATCGGGATTTAAGCGACGTTCACGAACATAGTTCGCACGCTGCCCACGTTCCACGCGCCTGGAATGCACGAATTCCTTCATTTCGTCGATATCACCCATGATGCGCACATAGCCATACATTCCGCTTTCGTTGATATGCTTGATGATATCGTCATTCGCTTCGCGCCAATACACCGCAATATCGGCATTATCGTAAACAGCACGCGGCAAATGCACGAGCGTCGAAATTGCCTTGGAAGCATCTTCCTTGCAAATGCACACGACAAGACGTTCCTTGGGGCTCGCCGCCACAGCCGCAATAAAGTTACGTGCCAAATCCGCTTCGCAGTAGGCATCTACAAAATTCCATTCTACGTCAAGGTAATCGCCGCGCGTTGTCTCAGGGTCATGAGTTACTTTATTTCCATTTGCATCGACATACGTGTACTTTGAAAGTCTAAAAAGTCCCATGCGAGAGACCACCAAACGGTCCACCCACTTTTCGCAATCTTCATCAACAAACGTGATGCAAGTCTTCAAATTCGTCCGCTTAAAATTCGGGTAATGGCAGACATTCGCCACGGCAAATGCAACCGCCTGCGCAATCGGGCCTGTTCCAATCAGCACCACATGCAGGCGCTCATTTTCCGCTTCTCGAATAGTCGGCAAAAAATCCGTCCCGACAAGCAACTGTTCCGACATGAATTCGTATTCGTTAAAAACATCGACTAGCAAATGACCCTTGTTCTGTTCTGGAGCCTTCAAATACCGTAAAATTTCAGACGTAGAAGGTTCACTCAGCAACAAATGGCAATGGATATCGCGCAAAGCCTTTTCGCTGAGGCCACGTAACACTTCAATGCAATGCAAGTTACGGGAATCGCGTTCAGGGCCATCTTCGCCAATCACGAGAATCATATCCGCCAAAAGCGCACCCGCATAAAGCAAATCTTCTTCGTTCTCGTAATCCTTCTTGTAATGAATAAAACGCCCTTCAATATCGCGACGGCTCATCACAACGATCGGACGCTTATCGCCTTTGAGCGCACGCAAAATACTTTTGAGCTGGTGACCCGCGCCAAGTACAAGCACATGACCGCGAACATCAATATGCTTTTTGCCTTCGCGCATGGACTCCGACGTATTCTTGAACACATTGATCATGACGCTGATAAACAACACCGCAAAAACAACGTAGCCCGACAAAAAGCCTTTCCAGCCAAGCGACTTTTCGCCAAGCACCCACGAGCCAAGCATTACACCAATAACAAAAATAATGAGCGACAGGAACAACAAAATCAAAAGTTTCTTGGCGATTCCATTGGACCACGCGCCTGTTATTAGACTTTTAAAATTCATGATACGCCCCTAACAAATTTGATAATATTATTATAGCTATTTTTTTAGAACACAACACTTCAGCTTTTCACACCGGCGCCACTGAGGACGCTGCGGCCACCGCAAGGCGTAACTTCGATATGCGTGGGGAGTTCATTCTTGACCAAATCCACATGCGTAATCACGCCGAGAAGCTTGCCTTTCTCCTGCTGCATTTTCTGGAGCACAAAAACCGTTTCCTGAAGCATCTTGGCATCGAGCGTTCCAAAACCTTCATCAAGGAACATGGAATCTATGCGCACGTTGCGACTTGCGAGAGTCGAAATTCCAAGCGCAAGTGAGAGGCTCACAAGAAATCCTTCACCACCCGAGATGTTGTCAATCGGACGCACGACATCGCTGTTGTCATGATCGACAAGCTGGATGTTGAGCGTATTCGGCGCCGTTACCATTTCATACCGCGGGAACATATCGCGCAAATAGCCGTTCGCAATTTTTAACAAATTACGCAACGTAATCGTCTGGATGAATCGAACGAACACATCGCCATTACCCGTGTCAAGTCTGTTGCCATTAAACCAGCGTTGCATTTGCTCCCAATCAGCGCGCTTCGACTTGAGTTTTAAAAGTTCCGCCTGCATGTCGTTGAACTTTTGGCGGAGCAAATCATCACTCTTTTTCTGTTCTGTCCATGTCGCGAGATTTACAGTGCATTCGTTCAATTTCGCTTTTGCGGTGTCGCGATTTTGCTTTGCCGTTTCTTCGGATTCTTCAAAGTTCTGCTTCTCTAGATGTTTCGCCAACTGGTCATTAAAATTCTTGACCGAAGTCTGCGCGGTTGTCAAATTGTCGTCTACGTTCTTTTGCAATTGCTGGAGCGATTTTCGTTCCGCTTCGGGAAGTTTTGCAGCGGCAAATTCCTGCTCATCCGCAAAGCCTTTCATCGAAAGATTTTCCAAGAAATTCGCCTGCGATTGTGTAAGCTTCGGCTCGGCCTCGGCTATATGGCGGTCAAGTTCCGCAATGGAATTGTCAAGAGCCATTTTCGTTTCGCGCATTTGCTGTTCTTTGCGAAGCGATTCGTTCGCCCAACTTTCCGCGGATTCGCGTAAAGTTCGCGCCTTATTGCGTTCCATTTCTACAGACTTTTCACCAAAAATTTCTTTGCGCTTTGTATCGAGCGCATCCAGATTTTGCTGGATTTCATTTTGCTTGGCAGCCGCTTCGTCCAACCGCATTTTGGCCTGCGCAAGATTTTCTTGATGCTGAACTTTAGCGGAGCGGTCCATGTTCAATTCATTCTCGACCTTGAGCTTTTTCTCCTGCGCCTTTTTCCACCAGGAATTTTTCTTTTCTAGTTCGGCAAGCAGCGCATCAACATCTTCCATGCGGATGTTCGAGAACCATTCTGCAAGAGCAGTTTCAATTTCCTGAGAAACTTTTTGCAATTTAGATTGGGATTTTTTTAGCGATTCTTCGGCGGCATTTGCTTCACCCACAAGGCTTGCACGATTTACCGCAGCGTGATTGACTTCGTTCTGCAAAGCATCGGCTTTTTCTTTTTTCTGCAAGTAGGCGTTCTTCAATTCAGAAAGTTTTTGCAAAATTGCGCGCGCCGTTTCAAGCGTTGCAGAGATTTTCCAAGGTTCGAGTTTTGCATTCAGCTGTTCTAGCGCACTCGAATCCGCATCTGATTCTTCTTTTTGCTTTTGCGCATTTTCACTGAGCACTTCTTCAAAATGCTTCTGTTGCGTTGTAAAGCTATCCAATGAACGTTGGAGTTGCTCCATCTCGCTATTGATTTTGCGCAATTTATCTGCAAAATCATTAAGGCTATTTGTGCCATTTTCAATCTTTACGGAATCCTCGCAAGAGATGTGCTCGCGAGAACCGCAAACAGGGCAAGGTTCGTGAGGCTTCAAGTTACGGCGCAATTCCGCGACAACAACAGGAATATCTTCTTGAATAATCGTTTCTTTATTTTTTTGCAAAGCGGTTAGTTTTTCAAGAATTTGCGAACATTCGGCCTTCACATTTTCGAGTTGCTTTTGCTTTGCAGCGATTTCAATTTGCAAGCGCACCAATTCTTTATGATGGCGTTCCGCATCATTTGCCAAGCCATTCATTTCAGGAAGAACATTTACAAGTTCCGCATCTGCTTGATGTTCCGTCAAATATTCCTGCAACGATCGCAAATCCAACTTTTGTTTTTCAAAGTCCGCATCAAAATCTTGCAAAGCTTTTTTCAGAACTTCTAGTTTTTGCACTTCGACAGAAACATTTTCGCTTTCATTTTTCCATTCTGCAATCTGCGATTTCAAAAGCGAAAGTTGACCATCAATCGATTCGTCTTTCTGATTTTCGGCAATGTACTTTTCCACTTTTTCCAAAGCCATTTCATTATCAGAAAGCCGCTTGTCCGTGTCGCTAATTTTCTTTTGCGTTTCTTCGGCTTCGCCCGCTATCTTTGCAACAGCATCCTTTGCGTTCTTCAACTGCACACGAGCATTGCGAATATCAGCATCAATTGAAGAAACCTGTTCCCAAACAGATTCATTCGCAGAATATTCCGCCTTGCACTTTTCAAAAGCAGCCTGCGCCTCGCGATTTTGAGCAGAAGCCTTTTCAAGATTTTCCGCAGCAGCAGGGAGTTTCGTCTTATTCTCTTCGAGTTGCGATTTCATGCGGGCAAGATTATCGCGAACTGATTTAAATTCGACAAATGACGATTCCACTTCTTGCGCATGCAACGCACGTTCCAATTTTTTGCGATTCGGTTCGAACTCCGTTTGCGCGCTTTTCGCTTTTTCTAATTGATTTTTCGCATCCGACAAAAGCTTTTCAAAGCCATGCAGATTTTCAAACCATGTGCAAATATAAAGAAGGCGTTCCGCATCTTCGGCAAGCCTTTTCTTTTGCTGTTCGGCATCCGTAATTTTTGCACTCAATTCCGCGAGCTCTTCATCGCTCAACAAACTCACATCGCCAATTTTAACTTCAATATCCTCGACCGCACGATTTGCACTCGCATACAAATCATGAACGGCAACAGCAATCTTTCTGTAAATTCCATCGCCCGTGAGTTTTTCGAGAATTGCAGCGCGTTCATTCTCATTGCACTTTAGGAACTTGTTAAATTCGCCCTGCGCAAGCATCATCGACTTGGTAAACTGACCAAAATCAAGGCCAATCACGCGCGTCATCGTCGCTTCGATTTCAGACTGCTTCGAGAAAGAAGCCTCCACCGTTTGCAATGTTTCATTCGTCAGCACCCAAGAATATTTCTGGAGTTTATTCGTCCTTACAGAACGATGCTGGTCCCAACGCGCAGAATATACAGTACCTCCACATTCAAAAGTCACCTTGGCGTAGCAATTCTTGGCGCCATACGTCATCACCTCATTCGTATCGCCCACAATGGCGCCCAAGCGCGGCGTCTTACCATACAAACCAAGGCAAATGGCATCAAGAATCGAAGTCTTTCCAGAACCGGTCGGCCCCGAAATGCAAAACATACCGCTCTTCGCAAAATCAGGAGATTCAAAATCAATCGTCCATTCATGAGCAAGGGAGTTGATATTGCAAAATTCAATCTTCTTAATCTTCATCGTACTACCCTATTCGTGCGCCTTGCTTACAGCCTCATTGAACAAACTAATAAACTTATCGTATTGATTTTTTACAGCAGCCGATTCATCGTTTTCTTGAAGATTCGAAGCAATCAACATTCTAAAATAATCTTCTTTCGTGTACTGTTTTGTCGATTCAACACAATCATCAAAACTGGTTCCACTACGCAATACATCACGCGAAATACGGTGGCGCTTGACCACAAAATGCTTGCCCGTTTCTTCTTTTTCCAAAGCATCATTCAAGCTCACAAATTCACCTGATGTCAAAAGCAAATCGACATACGTTTCCATCGGATTCGCAACGAGTTCCTTTTCCAAGTCGCGCAATTTCAATTTGAGCGTTTCGAAATCACCCTTGAACTGTTCAAAACGAATCGCCTTCGGAACTTCAATTTTATCAACTGTAGGAACCGCACCTTGAGCCACATCAACCGCAAGCACATAGCGTTTGCAATTCGCCTCATCAAAGCCCATCACGAATGGCGAACCAGAATAGCGCACTTTCGGATTTTTGGCGACCATCGATGTATAGTGAATATGCCCGAGCGCTACATAATCCGCTTCACTCGGGAACGTTGAAACATCCACATTGCCAAGCGTCCCAACAACTTCACGAACACCGTCATCTACAGCAATTCCAGCATCGCGGCCCGAGAGATTCGATGCATACAAATGTCCCGTTGCAATAATGGGAATGTTGCGACCCCCACGCAATTCAACAGCACGACGATATACATCAGCATAAAGGCGCTTTAACAAATCATCTGAAGCAACATCCGCACATTCTCCACCAACAGGCTTTTCGGAATACTTGTAAAATTGTTCCAATTCCAAATCGCGCATGAACGGCACTGCGCAGCAAATGCCAATCGCATTCCCCTGGGCATCATTCAATTCAAAAACCAAATCATTAACTTCGCGATTATTGATGGAGCCAATCACTTTAATGTTCAACGCATCAAGGATGCCTGCAGGCGCATCCAAGAGCGTTCCAGAATCATGATTCCCGCCAATAACAACAACATTGGAGCATTTCGTCTTAAAGAGCGATGACAAAAAATTGTAGTACTGCGTTTTTGCCATGTTCGAAGGATTCACCACATCGAAGATATCCCCCGCAATGATAAGCGCCTGAGCGCCAACCGTTTCAATTTCCGATTTAAGCCATTCTAAAAACGCACCCGATTCTCGCGTGCGATCAATATCGTGCATCGTATTGCCAAGATGCCAGTCTGCGGTATGGATAAACTTCATTATAACGTGCCTCTATTCGTAGTAAAAATAAAATTTATTGAGTCTATAAATTTCCAATTGCAGTCGGAATGACGATAAAGTCGAGAAACACGAGTAAGTTGATTACTTTAACTTTTCATTGACAGTCTTGGTGCTTGTAATTCCAAGCTGTTTCATGGTTTCAAAGCGACTGAGAATATTTCCTTTGCCATCTTTTAATTGCGCAAGCGCATCGGCGTAAGTTGTCTGTGCCACATTCAACTGACGCCCCACCTTCACAAAGTTGTCCGTAAAACCGCAGAATTTTTCATAAAGGCCCTCTGCCGTTTTCATGATGTTCACACAATTTTCTTCTTGCCGCGTATTCTGCCACGTGAGCAAAATTAGGTTCAGCGCAAGCATCAAATTCGTCGGATTGATAATCAGTACACCCTTACGGTACGCCTTTTGCGCAATAGCCGGATCCTTATTCACCGCCAAAATGTAGCTACCTTCATTCGGTACAAACATGAGCACATAAGGCACCGCATGCGGCACCACCTTCGGATAATTCTTATTGGCAAGTTCATCGACATGTTTCACAATGCTTGCCAAATTTTCCTTGCATGCCGCTTCACGCGCTTCATCATTTTCTGCCGAAACGTAATCCGTATAAGCAGTAAGCGAGACCTTCGAATCGACAATCACATTCGAGCCATCAGAACATTTCACGACAACATCCGGGCGCAATTCACGTCCATTTTCATCCGTATAGCTTTTTTGCGTAAAGTATTCCAAATTTTCGCGCAAGCCGCTGTCACTCAAAATATTAGCAAGCACGACTTCGCCCCAATCGCCTTGCACCTTGCCCCGATTCTTGAGAGCATCAGCAAGATTTTCGGCATCAATCCCAAGCTTTCTGGATTGTTCTACCATCGTCTTGATGGCGCCATTCAGTTCCGCAATATTTTTGTCGTTACCTTCTTTTGCGCGCCCGAGCATTTCGCGCATATCATCGAGTTCCTTGAGCAAAGGCTTTGTAAACGTTTCCATGTGCTCGCGATTTTCATCCTTAAATTCTTCGCTGCGTTCCTTGAAAAGTCGTGCAGAAACCGCCTCGAATTGCGACTTCATCGCCGAAAGTTCCGCATTGAAAAGCGCCTCACGATTTGCATGAACAGAACGCCCCATTTTATGCACTACAAGCGCCCCCACCAAAATACCAATCGCAAAAGCAAAAACCGCAACCGTCGCAACAATCAAATAAGTCATATCCATCATTTTACCTCAGCCCAAATATACAAATAGTACATGTCTAATTCTGACATTTAGAAGAATAAGCTGCGACACTGTTGGCCGAACTTAGAACTATTTTAGTCGGGGCATTCAAAGTTCCGAACTAAATTAATTATCTTTATCGCAATGGATTACGAATACAGCGTCATTGGTTCTATTTTCTGTAAAGCAGACATGCTTTCCGCTACTGCGGATTCCGAATTTACGTACAAAAGTTATACTTTTTCGCTCCGCAAAATGAGCGACCGCATAAGCGTAAACCTTCGAGGCATGAGCGATTGCGAAAACATTCCCGAAGCAGACGTTTCTGCCGTTTGCAAGCTACTTTCCGAAAAATTCACTTGCAAAGTTTCCATGCGCAAAGGCTACGAAGTTTACGGCAACGCCAACGTTTTCAACGGCGGCTCCGATTACGAAGTCATCGAAGAAAAATGGTTTAATGTGGAATTCGACAACGGAATTCAAGAAAACTAACGGAAGAATTTCGCAAGGATTGCGCAAAGGACTTCGACATCGACAGGCTTTGCCACGTGATCGTTCATGCCAGCATCCATTGCGGCTCGTTTATCTTCTTCAAACGCATTCGCTGTCATTGCAATAATCGGCACATTGGCAATATCGGGATTTTCCAACTTACGAATCTGGCGCGTAGCCTCGTAACCATCTATACCCGGCATCTGAATATCCATCAAAACGGCATCGTACTTGACTGTTGAATACTTGAGCTTTTCTACCGCAAGGTCTCCACGCTCCATCGCAGTCACTTCAACACCTCGATCTTCAAGAATTTCCGTCGAAATTTCACGATTGAGTATGTTGTCTTCAACAATCATCACCTTTCGACCAGTAAAATCGTATTTTTTCGGTTCGTCAGAAAGCGTTTCATGATCAAGTTTCAGATCCGATGAACTGCCACAGAACTTTTGCAGAATGCAATGCAAATCTGACGGGAACAAAGGCTTCGCAAAGAACGACGTCACACCAGCTTCAATCGCTTCTTTCTCGATATCAATCCAATCGTACGAAGTCAGCACGACAACCGGCACAGTCATTCCAATAACTTTGCGGATTTGCCGCGTAATCTGGATTCCCTTCATTTCAGGCATATTCCAGTCTACAAGAATCAAACAATAATCATCATTTGCAGCATGCGACTTTTCAATATAAGCAAGAGCCTCGTCACCCGACATGCACAAATCAAAACGCAAGCCTTCCTTCTTTAGCGCGGCATCTACAGTTCTACAAATATTTGGACGATCGTTTATAATCAAGCAATGGACCCCTGCAAATTTTCCACTTGCAGCCAAAGCAACAGGCTTATTACAAAGCTTAAACTTAAAGGTCATGAAAACTTCCGTTCCCACCTGTTCTCGGCTCGAAATTTCAATGGTACCACCCATCATATCCACTATATTCTTCGTGATGGACATGCCAAGGCCAGTTCCCTGAATGCCGCTTACCGTCGAAGAATTCACACGGGTAAACGGTGCAAAAATTTGCTTCAAGAACTCTTCATTCATGCCGATACCATTGTCTTTAACCATAAATTCATAAATGGCGTAACCCGGCTCAGCAGACACTTCCTTGATGTTCATCAAGACGATTCCCTTTTCGGGCGTGTACTTGATTGCATTAGAAACAACATTCAACAAGACTTGATTCAGGCGCAATTTATCGCACATGATCATTTCATTATGAACATTTTCAAGTTCAACAACAAATTGCTGCCCACGAGAGCGAACATCCGAAAGAACAATTCCCTTTAGCGTATGGATTATATCCGAAAGACTTTCTGGACGATCCGTTATATTCATCTTTCCAGACTCAATGCGGCTCATATCAAGAACATCATTGATGAGCGAAAGCAAATGTTCCGAAGAGCGACTGATTTTTGAAAGATAATCAATCACTTGTTCCTTATTGTCAATATGCTCCGTTGCAAGTCCCGTAAAACCAATGATAGCGTTCATCGGTGTTCGAATATCATGGCTCATATTGTTGAGGAAGGTTGTCTTGGCTCGGCTTGCAGAATTAGCCATCAAAAGCGCTTTTTCCAAAGCCTCCTTATCCTTTTTCTGTTTGCGTGTTTCTTCATCAACGCTATGGAAACCCGCAACAATTTGCACCGGGTTCGTCGCCGTCAACACAAATTTAATTTGCCAATATTCAATATGCCCTAAAACATCAGCCTTGAAATTGACATAATAAGCGTTTTTACTCTTTAGATTTTCAAGGATTACATCTCTACGGGTGGACTTCAAGAATAATTCGTAATCGTCTTTACATACAAACTTTTCAACAATTACACCAAGACGTTCATTAAAGCCCTTAATTTTATCCCACTCTGGGAATACACGCGGGAAAAGATCCGTACAACGGTAAACATTTTCACGCATAGAAACAGCATCAATATAGCACACCAAATCAAAATCTTCGGCAAGGCCCTGGATTACAGCCTGCTGCTGAATTTCCTTGCGCAAAACATCATCCTTATCGGCAAAACCAAGCGCCGCAAATTTCGGATGATCCGAATCGCCCACCTTCACAAACTTCATTTCGCAATAGCGATTGAGGAAGTTCACGTACATGGTCTCAAAGCTTTTTCGTTTCGAAAGTTGCTCGCGGATATTCTTGATGGATCCGGCCTGGAGCATTCGATTCTTGTAAATGCCGCTCACAAACTTATCTACATAAACAGAATACGCCGCCGAATACTTGACATTGCGCTTGAACGTTTCGCCAAAAGAATTCGCAGTTGTCTTATTCATGGAATAAGGCGTGATTTCTTCTGTTTCGAGATTGATATAATAAACCGATGTGTATTCAGCAGAAAGCGCTTCAATAATGGAAATATTGCGTTCCAGTTCTTCTTTCTGTTCTGCAATTTTCTTGTTCAGCTGAATCTTTTCGACGCGTTTCTTATCCACAACAGAAAACGTCATAATGACAAGAGTCGCGACACCATTCCGACGTTCCACAACCTGCATTACAAAACTCAGCCAAGGATCATTAAAGCAAGAGGCCTTAAAGAGCAATTCACGACGGTCATCATGAGCCAGCAATCGTTGGATATACTGAGGACTAGCAAGACGGAGCCATTCATCCTTGTACTCGCTATCGACTAGTTGCACCATTCTGTAAGCACGATAAGAACAAGTGCTACGCTGCCTTTTATCGCCAAAATCAACTTTCTTCGATGGCAAAATTTCACGGGCGGTATCATTCGACAAATCGCAAAGGAGAATGGCCTCGTATTCCGCCATAATTTTTTCATGCACAAAACGAGCACTGACTTCTTCATCGCGGTCGGCAAAAGCAACAACCATAGCCGTCGGCTCTTCGTTCACAGCATTGACCTTTACAAACTTCATTTCGCTGTAACGCACTTGTCCAGCGAGATTCGAACGGAAAAGAGCAACATACGTCTTATTATTTCTAAGGAAAGCCTTGATATTTTTAATATCGCCGGCCTCAAGCATTCTCTCTTTATCGGCATCGTAAACAAAGTCGTGTACAAAATGCAAATATGCATCATTATACTTTGTTCCATCTTTTAACATTGCACCGTAATAATGCCTTGACATCTCGTTCATGGAATACGGAATCACTTCATCCGTTAAAAGATTGATATACATGACCGATGAATATTCTGACGCCAGCACATCGATAATCGAAAGGTTGACTTCCAATTCCTTTTTCTGGAGTTCTAGCTTTTCGTTCATGCTAAGACGTTCAGATTGGTCCCTATCCACCGAAGTACTCGTCAACACGAGCGTTACCGGAACACCATCAATCCTATCAAGAACTCTAAATACACTTCGGCACCAAAAGAAAGATCCATCTTCAGTCAAATGCTTAAAGATCAACTCACGACTATCATCTTTTGCAAATAGTTGCTTTAGGTAATTGACATCACCCAATTTTTTCCATTGTTCATGATGATCTTTGTGAACAAAAGTCAGCGCATTGCTAAAGGCTTCACCGTAACTATAAACTTCCTTAGCTTTATCAATCGTGTTATACTTAGACTGGCGAACTACATGGACCAAAACTTCTTCAAGATCAATAAGGTAAATACTTGCAAATTCATCGCGTACTTTTTCATTAATTTTTTGGGTAATGACTTCTTCATTTTTATTGACAAAACCCACCAAAAATTCGTTTTCTTCGCCAATGTCAAAACGCATCACGCGGACTTCGTACCAGCGAGCATACCCAAGCGCGACATCACGGAACAAATAACGGAAACTGTGTTCGTGAGAAAGGCGTTCAAGAATGCGTTTCCTATCAAGGCCTTCACGTATCATTTTACGATCGGCCGGATGGATTACGTTCATTGCAACAAATTCACCGGTACTTTCCAAGCTTCCTTCGAGCGGGAAAAAGCCTTTAAGTTCTTCCTTGCAATAAAGCGTTCTAAACGTATTCCTTGTCGGATTAAAGACAAACACAGATTCCACTTGCTCGCCAAACTTCATGACAATGCTTTCGTTGAGATGGCGATCAAGTTCGTAGCGCTGTTTTGAACGAATGTCACGATCAACATTGCGCAGTCTCATCACAATCCCTTTAAGCGCCTTGGATTCATCACGGTCAGCAAAGAAGCCCATTTGGAAATACACTTCTTTGCCGTCAATATCACACTTAAAAGGAACTACATACTGCGTTTTTTTTTCAAGATTTTCTAGAATAATTTCACGACGAGTACTTTTATAAAAAACTTCGCGATCACTATCACAAACAAAATTATTGCAAAGAATATCCAAACGTTTATGGAAATTGCACTCACCCTGAAGAGCAGGGACACGAGTCACAAGAAACGGGCTTATATGAAAGATCTCAACATCGTCATCTTCAGGATTTTTTTTCAAGTCAACGTAGCAAACACAATCATATTCATCCGCTATGGATTCAATGATTGCGTTACCCTTCTCAATCCAAGACTGTTGGTTCAAATCTTTTCTTATCATGTCTGCCCCATCCTACAAAATATATGAAAAAAAGCAAAAAAGTTAAGATTTTCCAACAGAACATGCGACAAGCGTCACAAATACTTTAAAGTCTGTTTTTTGCGCCTTAAAAGTCCATTTTTTCTAGCATTTTTTCGTCGCGATTGTCTTCTAAATGACGCTCTGCGGCCTCTGCTATTTTGGCGTTATGACCACGTAAAGCAGCAAACGGGCTAAATATTTTAGCACGAGATTCAATCGACATTCGCGGATGCTTCATCAAGAAGTTCCAGTCATCTCGCGGATACGGCAAATCAATTATGTCTTTGTAATCCATAAAAAGTTACTAGTTGATGGATACTAGTTACTAGTGAATTTAAAAAATTTTCTAGCAACTAGTAACTTCAAGCTCAAAACTGCGGCAAAGCCGCATCATGCCTTGTGCCCTCCGATTTGTTCGTTGCGTTCACGAGTTGTGGCTCCTTCCTGCATATCCATACCCTTGAAAATCGCATTCTTGCCAAAGCGCTTTTTTATGGCAATTTGCGCAAGCATCATCTTCTTTTCGCGTTCGACTTTTTTCACATCCGTGAACAAGTCATAGCTCTCTTGTGTTGCGCTTAAAACATTATTCGCCGTCAAGTTCAAACGTTTCACCGAAAGCATCGGGTTCATGATGCGGTCCGCAAGTTTCATCACCGCTTCGGCAATCGTCGATACCGACGAAGTGTAATTCATGAGCGGTGCGGTTCCGTGCGCAGGCTTTGGAATTGTACGGCCATAACCATCAATGACCGTTTCGCCATGATAAATTCCTTTATCCACATTTTCACGGTCATAGCCCACATGGAGCGTAAGGCCATTCGTCACAAGGCCTTTTTCAACAAGATCAAGCGCAAGCGTATCAACCATTTCGCGAATAACAATTTTCGCTTTGGCTGAGTCGTAAGCGCAGCTCAGCACTTGCCCACCCCCAATGCTATGCGTCTTGGATTTGTAGCGTTTAATTTCGGCAATGCCGCATGGTTCATAGCCCCACGCATGGTCAATTAAAATTTCGGCATTCACGCCAAACATCTTGTATAGCGCATCGGGATTCTTGACACTCACACGCGCAAGATCGCCCATCGTAAAAATACCACGACCATTATTCAAATAGCAATGTTCCAGGCGCTCCGCAATACCGCGACCCAACTGCCAAAAGCTAGTCAATGGCCGATGGCTCCACAGTTCCCTGCGGTACGTCATCTCGTCAAGTTCCGCAATGCGCACGCCATCTGCATCCGGCGCCACATGCTTCGCCATCACATCCATCGCAATTTTGCAAAGATAAAGGTTTGTCCCGATACCCGCCGTTGCTGTAATTCCCGTCGTTTCAAACACATCGCGGATCATATCCTTCGCCAGTTCACGCGCCGACTTTTTATACAGCGAAAGATAATGCGTCAAGTCGATAAAACATTCATCAATCGAATAAACATGAATATCTTCTTCACTCACGTATTTCAAATAAACTTCATAAATGCGAGTAGAATATTCCACATACTTCGCCATTTGCGGAGGTGCCACAATGTACTGGATTTCTTCGCCAGTCCGTCGCTTGACTTCACGCACTTTCTGGATAACTTCGAACAAGCGCGCACGCCCAGGAATTCCATACGCCTTAAGGCTCGGCGTTACGGCCAAGCAAATCGTCTTTTCCGTTCGGCTGGCATCGGCAACCACCAAATTCGTCGTCAGCGGATCAAGACCGCGAAGCACGCACTCCACAGACGCAAAAAACGACTTTAGGTCGATTGCAACGTAAGTACGGTTTTCGCGTGGCAGTCTCATATTCTAAATATAGAATTTTACTGCACAAAAATTCACTTAACACAGCGTTGCAAATCTTTCATGCACAATGTGCAAAAAAGATTATCTGTACTTCAATTCGGGATGCGCTTCGTAATACGCGTTCTTGAAAGCGTACATGCGTTCATCAGCAAGGCGCATGGCTTTACGAATGTCCTTCTTGCCATAGCAAATGCCAATCGAGAAACGAACATCTTCCGTCTTTCCCGACAAGAAATGAGCACGAGCAACACGATTTTGTAGTTCATCTTCATCGATTTCGTTTACAAGAATCATGAACTCATCGCCACCAGCACGGTAAACATCGCCATCGCGGAACACACCCTGCAAAATCGAAGCCGCTTCGCGTAACATGCGGTCACCAGCAATATGGCCTTGTTCATCGTTCACACGCTTGAGGCCATTCAAGTCCACAAACAGCACAGCCTTCGGCACAGGTTCTTTTCCTTCAACAATCAAATCCACACGATTATTCATCACGTTTCTGTTCTTGACGCAAGTCAAGGTATCAATCGTGCTCAAGAATTCTAGCTTATTCAAAAGCTGATAGCTTGCAATTTCAGAAGAAAGGAAATACGTCGTAACTTCTAGAGTTTCCTTAATCTTTATAGCTTCTGCGACATTAAAATTAAGCACCCACATATAACCGAGATGCTGTTTGCCATGTCGAAGAGCGAACAACACGACGCTATGGACTTTCGCCTGTTCAAGCGTTGAAGCCCAGATCGGGTTTTGTTCCCGCAGTTTTTCCATATCGTGTTCATCTTTCAGAATAAGGCATGTACTGCCATCCAATGTGTCCGGCCACGTTTTTACAATTTCATAAAAATTATCAATGTAGTGCGATAACGGGAGTAAATCCGAACCAGGGCGAAGCGATTCCGCAAAGTTTGAACAAATTCTCTTATCACTGTCCACTAGCATAATGCAGCAATGATCGGAACCACAGATTTCACGGATATCTCCAACAACTTCTTGGAAAGCTTGTTTGACATCATCTGAGCCGCGCAACTTGATACATGCCTTCAAAACATCTGACGCCGTTTCTGCAGAAAGATCCGCCATCGCAGAAGAGTCCGCCTTGGGTGCAACGTCGTAACAATAAAAGCAATAACCGATATTTTCTTTGTCAGATTCCAGCGGCAACAGGAACATGTTAAGCCACAAATTCATCATGTAAAGATTCACATAAGCGTGTATCGGCTTGCCTTCACTAGCGCAGTGGAAGCAGAGATCTTCAAAATTCGGATTTTTCGGGAAGCAAGCCTCGTAAGGGCAGTCCGGCATAAACGGATGGTGCGTTAAGGCTTCGATGTCGGCACAATGCGCCTTGTTACCAGCAACAACGCGAATATTTCCATACGATCCATCAGGGAAATATTCAACAGACAAAACACAAGCCTTGCCCCTGTGATTCGACAGTAAATGATCAAAATTCATATAGATACTCCCAGCCGTTTGGGGTGAATTGTTTATAAATATATATCAATTTCACAAAAAAATTTTACAAAAAAGTCTACAACGCAAAGCAAAAATACCCTTATTATTATGCAAATAAGCAATAGAAAAACAAAGTGAGTGATTCATCATCAATTTTTCCTCTATATTGCAGAATTTATTGTTCAACATTAAATGACTCCGGTATTAATAGTCCGCTAAATTTTGATAATCCGTTGTCCAAGATTCTTCCAAAGATTGCCTAAGTAATCGTCCCTTAACCGCAAACGTTGCGGCAAAGTCGGAGTGCGGTCGTAAAGCATTTGCACATACTCATCTTTCCGCCCTGCAAAATCAAGAATCTCGACCGTATAAACGCTCGGAACTTTCGGATTGTAAGAATGACGGATAGAGACAATCGCTCCTTTGATTTTCAAATCATACGCTTCGCTAGAAATTCCAAGTTCAACCGATTCACCCAAATAAAGAACATCAACTTCATCCGTAAAAATATCGACAGAATGTTCCGTGAGCTTGGTCGTTACGCCTTCGACTTGTTGCCCATCGCCTTTGAAAAGCGTGATGAATTCGGCGGCAAATACTTTCACGTTTTCACCATCGGAATCGCGGCCAACGCCAAGGAACAAGCACATTGTCAAATAGTAGGTGTTGCGGATAAGCCAGAACAGCACGGCCAAGATGCCGATGTATTCAAGAACCACCATCATATACGTCATGCGTGCAATTCCCGCAAGCGTTAGCACCAAAAGAATTACAAACGGCACAAGACTCCGCTTGTCGATAACACGGCGCATACTCGACTTTTCTTTCTTGGTTACCTTGAACGTCGAAAGTGTAATCCCAAGCGATTCCTTGATAATCGGGAACAAGAGGAACGGCATCACAGAGGTTTCGTAAATACCGCTCCACTGCGCCGAAATTTTGCCTTGGCTCGTAATCCGCAAAGCAATAATCTGCATAAAGTGCATCGGGAGCCAGAAAAGAGCAAGGTCAATCAATGTACACTTGAAAATCGGAATGCAGAACACCGCAAACATCAACGGCGAAATCAAGTAGATTAAATTTTTGAGCGGCGAGAACCAGTAAAGCACGGAACTCAAATAGCTCAGTTTTTGCGAGACATTCAATTTACGGTTGCGTATAAACTTCAACTGCTTTGCTGTTGCAATCACACCGCGCCCCCAACGGGTGCGCTGTTGCACATGTTCTTGGAACGAAGATGGAGCAACGCCCGAAGCCAGCGCTTCAGAAAGTCCAAGGCTCACATACCCAGCCGATTCAATCAGCATGCCCGTCGCAAAATCCTCCGTGATAGACTTTGTATAAAATCCACCAATATCTTCGAGCGCCTTGCGTGAAAGAATTGTATTCGAGCCTCCATAAATAACGCTATTACTCGAAGTTTTTGCAGCTTCAATCACGTCATAGAAATAATCCTGTTCATTCGGAACAATCCGTTCTGCATAAAGATTGTGCTGAAAAACATCGGGCGTGTAAAAACTTTGCGGGGTCTGGATAAAGCCAAGCGGACGGCGATATTCTTCAGGCAAGTTCGCATTGATTCGCTCGGCATCAATAAAGTAAGGAATCGTCTTGAGCAAGAATTTGCGTTGCGGAATCATGTCAGCGTCAAATGTCACTATGTACGGAGAATGGCTACGAGCAAGAGCCGCATTCAAGTTTCCAGCCTTTGCACCTTCGTTATCCGGGCGGTCAAAGTAGCTTACGTCAAGCTCTTCGGCCAGCGCTCGCATTTCCGGGCGGCGGTGGTCATCGCACAAGTAAATATGGACTTTTGACTTGTCTGGGTATTCCATGAACTTGCAACCGACAATAGTCTTGCGCAAAAGTTCCACAGGCTCGTTATATGTCGAAATGAAAATATCGACATCAGGAAAATCTTCATCTGCAATTTCCGGGAGCGGATGATCACGCAACTTGAGCATGCCGCTATAATGAATAAGCGATTCTCCAAAGCCCAAAATTTCAACCACAAGCAGTACAGCACTACCAACAACAGCAATCCAACCATACGCAAACGGGATGGAACAAACCACGCGCCAACAAAGGTAAATCAACGTGCAAAACGTACTCAAGAAAAGGAACAAATCCCCTAAAATAACTTTTCCCGGCTTGGCATTAAATTTTTTCGCTGCAGCGCTATCGCTGTATTTAAGCAAGTCATCATACGTATAAATTCTTTTATCCTTAAAACGTTTTTGGAACTTGAGAATTACAAACACAATGACAAGAATGGCAAATACAGGCACCGCAAAAATACCCCAGACCATGTAAGGTTCTGTTCGCGCCAAAATCTTGAAATTCGATGCCGGGCTATAAACAAGCGAAATTTCATCGACATCCTGCCCTTGAAAAAGCGCCCTCGCAAATTGCCCCGAAAGCGTCAAATCATCATCCGTCAACGATTCCACTGCTCGGGAATCGTCCTTGATCATTGCAGACTCTTCTTCCTTGTTCGAAAGGCTCCAAACCGTATAGCTCAAGTGCAAGGAATCGAGTAAGGCGTACCAGAGCTTTGCACTTTCAAAGTCAATTTTTCCATCGCCCGATTCTTCGCTGAGGCCACTTTCAGAAATAAAAATTGGCGTTCCTTGACGAATAACATCGCGAAGCTTCGTACGGAAATCATCCTTGTGCGACGAAACGTAGAAATGGAACGAGTACATGACGTTACCAAAGTTCACCGGGTCCTTTGCCGGAAACTGGATTTCGCGAGAATAGTTCGGCGTACCGATAAGGATTAACGCATCGGGATTGCACCTGCGGATTACGGGAATGATGAGGCTTGCATATTCCTTGATATCTTCCCAAGTGCAGTCTCCATTTGGCTCATTGCAAATTTCAAAAATCACGTTCGGGACATTCGAATACTCCTTTGCCATCTGGTTAAAAAAGTTAATTGCTTCGGCGAGATTTTCGTTCGGGTTGTTGTCTTTGAGAATGTGCCAGTCCACAATCACATACATATCGTTTGCGATAGCATATTCAACACCCTTGCGCAAAATTTCGAGATTCTTTTTGCGGTCGCCATGCACATAGTCATCCGAATACATTGCAAGGCGGATAAGGTTCGTTTTCCATTCCGAACTCAGCTGTTTAAAAAGGCCGTTATTGACGTACTTCGGGAACCATGTAAGCCCGTGAGTGCTCGCGCCCTTGAGCACAACCATATTTCCATGCTCATCGTGAAGTTCAGTCCCCACAACATGAAGTTTGCCGCTTGTCGATGGGCGCGCGACAGGGGTCGATGCCACCGCAAATGACGGGGTCAAAAAGGCCAGCAACAAAGCCGCCCCAAAAAAGAACTTCCATATACACATAACGATAATGTAATATAATAAACAGAATATTGCAATATACTATTTCAAAGAAAAGCCCCTTAAATACTCTTTGAACGCCATATTTGGCACCCTATCTGAATTTTATTACCGGCATGGTAGGTCATTCTAACAAAAAAGCACTCCGCAATTTGCAGAGCGCTTTTTAACATTACTCGATTGTTGGAGATTATTTGCGGCCGCGGAGACGATTGCCCACAGCGCGGAGAATATCCTTGACCTGCTTTTCGCTAATCGTAGAGGATTCGCCACTCTTAGCAAGGCCCGTTACTTCGTGGAATTCCGTCAGCACATCAGTGCATTCTTCCGAAGCGTGAATATCCTGATCGTGGAGTTCAAAATCAAAGGCATCATCCGTTTCGCCATTTTCAAATTCTTTCTGATAATTCTTAAAGGCCTTAGTGCAATCATCTTCATCAAAAGTGTAAAGGAACTTGTGATCAACATTGCAAGTCTTACCCGCATAGGAAAGCGTATACTTGATAGCATCCTTCTCATGGGAGACATACTTCATTTCAAGTCCCTGAATGCTAACCTTGTCGCATTCCATCGTAACGGAAGACTTCGGGACCTTAGCGATTTCAGCCATAGTTTCTTGCATTTCGCCAAAATTCTGGAAGAAGCATTGCGTATTAATGTAATAAACATCGCTGTAATACGGGTCTTCGAGAATCACGCCTTCAATGAGAGCATTGTCTAAAGCCGAGGTCTTATAGAAGCTACCACTCGGGAACTTTTCACCAGCCATAGCCTTGAAATTATAAGCTTGTTTACCGTATCCATCGCCCAAATCAATTTTAGCGTTGTCATCGTCTACTTTCGCTATGGAACCGCGCGTTTCCACCAACTTCCACGAAGGTTTATTTTGATAGGCCTCGCAAGAACCTTTAGTAATTATCATGGTACCATCAGAATCATAATCGAATTCGCCCATCTGCGCAACAATGTAGTCTGTCGGAAGCGAAACTGGAGTCTGGGCCGAAGCACCATCATCAGATGATGACGACGAGCAAGCGCTCAGTGCAAGGGTTGCTGCGGGAAGGAGAGCCAAAAGCTTTTTCATATAGTCCTCTTAATTAAATTGTTTTTACAAATGTATAATAATTTTATGATTCCCGTATATACTTGATTGTATTTATTTTCAATCCAATTTACAATCTTTATTATAGCGAGACCAGTTTTCACACAAAAAAAACTTGCATACAACAAAACCCGCATAAAAGCGGGTCTTAAAAAATTTACCAGTCGTTGCGCCCTTCGTGCGCAAGACTTTGCGTTTCTGCTAAAGTCATGTTTAATTGAATTTAAAGTTCGCCTTACCAGTCGTTGCGCTCTGCGTGCGCAAGACTTTGCGGCTCTGCCAAAGCCATATTTAATTGAATTTAAAGTTCGCCTTACCAGTCGTTGC